>JADKAQ010000005.1 GCA_016719105.1 Gemmatimonadota bacterium
ATTGGCGCCGAAGCCAAGGCCGTTGCTCCCCCTTCCCGAACAGCCGGTCGAAGTAGAGCATCACCGGGAACTTGCGCATGTCGCCGGTAAGCGCGCGGTTGTACACGAGGTTGAGGGGTCTCTGATGGCCGCCGCCGACACGGTCATCACCGCCGAAGGAACGAGCGGGAGCCCGCGCCACCGGGCGCCTAACGACCAGAGGCCGAGTAGAGCCCGGCGACGATCGCGGCGTCGAGCGGGCGGATGAGGCTCATCATCCCGAGCGCCGTGCCGTCATTACCCCCCCCGTGGCGAGCGTGCCGCTGAAGCGTGCAGGCGCGCGACCCGGCGGACGCAAGCAACACATGCAGGTGAGCGTGAAGGTGTGCGACATCAGCCTGGGCTGGGCCAGCGAACTGCGACCATGGCGACGCCGCCAGCAGCAAGACCACGAGGCGGGCCGTGCGCAACGGGAAGAGCGCCTTCAGGACGACATACGCCAGCAGGATGTTCGCCCCGCGAGCAGCGGGGCTCACTAACCACTCCGCGCCCAGCCGCACCCTGATGGCGAGCATGGCCTGGCTACCCTGGCGGTTTATCGAGTACCACCCCGGTCGTCCAGTTGTCATGAGGTCGAGGCTGAAGGCCTCGGGGACGGGTGGGGCCGGCAGGGCGAGCGTTCTGCGCCAGATAGCGCGCCTCGACGAGGTAGGCCACCTCATCCGGGATGTGCGGATGCCGCTCGTAGACGATCATCGTCAGCAGCAGCGCCACGGCCGAGGCCACCAACCGCCGTGACCAGCGCGAATCGATCGATACCGCCCGGGGCCGGATCCGTCGCCGCATCGCTTTGCTATGCGGCCCGACGCCAGGAGCCAAAGGCCTTCAGTGCGAAGGCCACGCCGCCACCGCCAACGCGACCGTCGCCAGCCGTATGAGCTGGGGCAGCTCCATTGAGCACCAGTTCGAGCGCATACACGACCGGCTGGCGCGACAGCGTGGCGCTCGTGAGCACCACCGCACTCCACGACCGCGGGGGAGTCGCCAGCCCGGTGAGCGCGCGCCCATGTCCTGCAGCGTCCCACCGCCCCGCGAGGGCCCGCAGCACGACCAACGCCCGTACCACGAGGCGAGCCCGGCCGCGCCCCCATTCCAGCGCTGACGAGGCGCCGAGCGGGACGAAGCGCGCGCTGATAGTTTCAATGGTGCGCCCCGCGCGCCAGGAGCAGGATCGAGAGCTGGCCGGCGAGCGCAAGTGCGATCCAGCCGAGCGAGGGCGCCGCGCCATCGGAGCGTTGGTTCATGCGCGCTGGAGGACGCGGCTGCGACAGGGGATCTTTCGAGGGGGAAATTGCCGCATCGGTCGCGGCCGCTAACAAAAATGAAATATGCCACCCCCACCCACTGCGTCGCTGTCGGTAGGTCCGGTCGGCGCGGGTCACACCAAAGCCAGTCCGACTGGCCGGCCTTCACGTGACGCATGACCGCTCGACGCGTTTCGTCAGGGATGGCGTCGCGTGGCACGCCCCGCACATCTGCACCAAGAGGCGATCGACGCGCGCGCCCCTGCTCGCGCCTCGATCGCCCCTCGATCGCACCTCCCCTCGTCCTCGCACCAGCACGCCCCCGCGCAATCGGATGACGATTCCTGTGCTTCAAGATGCCCGGCCGCACCAGCGGGCAGAAGAATCTCCGCTGGTACTCCGCCGGCGCAGGACACGTCGCGCTCACCCCGTCGTTCCCCGCGCACCGGGGCCGCGCTTCGCGGCGATGTCGCTGATGGCCCTGCCGGTCTACATCGCCAACGACTGGCTGGACGCGGAGTCGGACCGACTACCCCCCCAAGCGGCATCGCCCGATCGCCTCGGGCAAGGTCTCGCTGCAGCAGGCGGCCCATCGTCGCGATCCTGTGTGCGTCGACCGCGCTGGCGCTCGCCTGGTGAGTCTCGCCGCTCTTCCTCTACACGCTGATGGCGTACGCCGTCCTGACCAGCGCCTACTCGGCCTGGCTCAAGAAGGTGCTCGTCGACGTCCTGGTGCGGCCTGCCTCTACACGGTGGCGTGGTGGGCGGTGCCGTGATCGCCGACGTGCGATTTGAGGCCGCTGGTTCCTCGCCTTCTCGATCTTCCTCCTCTTCTTCTCGCTGGCGCTCGTCCAAGCGCGTGCGCGAGGGGTTGGCGAGGTGCGCCGCCGGCGTCGATGGAACCAGAGCCTGCCGGGACGGGCCTATCGCCCGGTGGACCAGAACACTCCTGAGTTTGGGGTTCGGCAGCCACCATGGCGACTCACGCGCTCGTCTGGTGCTTTAGCGTCACCAGCGAGGACGCTTACTCCCTGCTCCCTGTGCGCGCCCCGACGCCCCCTCTGCTCCGGCCTCCCGCTCCTGATCTACTGGCAGGCCCGCGTCTGGATCTTTACCTGCGCGATGCCGGCACGACGACCCGGTCGCCTTCGCGCTCCGCGACCGCGTGTCGTGGCTCACAGGGGCCTGCTTCATCCTCGCTCGCTCCTGGCCTCCAAAGTGACGCCGCTGGCCGCCGCGTCATCTTCGACACTCGACGGCACCCTGTACGAACGCGACGCATGCGGTTGGCGTTTCTCCGCTGCTCGTATCGCGCCGTCCGGCGCCCGCTTCGAGGCGATGCATGCGATTGCCATCCTCCGGCACTATCGGCATGCCCCACGAGGCATTGCGAGGACGCCAGTCGTTGTCACTCGCGGAGGAACAGTTGCGGCTGGCGGCAGAGCGCTCGGGGAAGGCCTGGAGACCGTGCGCGGTGGTCGCGGACTGGTTCGAACGCGCCCCCCGCTCTCCGCCGTGCGTCTCGGCGGCCCGCCCCGGTCTGGGCAAGCGCTCGCCGCGATTCGTCGGCAGGGGCTGCGCACCGCCCTGCTCTCCGACTATCCCCGATGTTGGCGTTCCGAGGGCTGCCGGCGTCGACCTCGCCTTCGATGCGATTGCTGGGCGCAGCAGCCGGGAGATCGGTGTGCTCAAGCCGAACCCCACCGGGCTGCGACACGTCACCGAACGCCTGCGGGTGCGGCTCGACGCGGCGCTCTATGTCGTGACCGCCCTGACGCGTCGACGTCGGAGCCGCCCGCGCCGCCGGGTGCCCGCGTGGCCCTGGTCGGCGAGCGTGCGTCGCCCGCGAACGACATCCCGCACTTACGACCTCCGCGCGATCAGCGCCTGGCTCCCCTGCACAGCGCGACTGACGATCCGACCCGCCGCGGCCACCGGGGTGCCGCCGCGGAACCGAGCGTCAATGCTTCCTTCGGTCGCGGGGAGGCGCGAGCGCAACCAGGTCACCACCGAATCGCCAGCTGCACGATTGGCCGAGAGGTTCGTGCGCTCCTCTCCATCGCGCACCACGTCATAGACCCCTCCGACCCGTCACCGTTTCCCGATCAGTGTAACGAGTCACGGACGGCCGATGCAGGTCGCCAAAAGCGCGACTGTCGGCGGGATCTTGCGGCGTCCCGCCACGCGCAACTCGGCGAGGGATGTCGCTCCCGCGGAAGTCGGAACGCTGCCACGCCCGGTGAGCGACACGCCAGGGGCGACGGGCCGCCGCATACCGGCGAGCGACAGGAGCGTGACGGGAAGGTCGCGCAGCGTTGCCAGCCGCTGCACGCGCACCTGCCCGGGACCCTGCCCGGGAAATCGAATGATCAACGGGACGCGAAGGGGCTGCCCGTACAGGCTGTTGCTGTGTCCCCAGATGCCGTGATCGCCCAGGTGCTCTTGCAATGGGAGCCAACGATCACGACGATCGTGCGATCGAGCGTTCGCGTGCGCGCAGCGTGTCGGCCAACCGGCCGAGCCCCTGGTCGAGATAGGCGAGGAACCGTCGTACAGGTCCTCCGGCGACTTTCCTTCACCGAACCGCTGTGTTGAAAGCGCCCCGGCGGTTCGTAGGGCTCGTGCGGATCGGCAGGTTGGGGAGGGCGAAGGTTAGCGGTCGATTGCTCGCGAGCCCTTCCGCGAGGAACTCGTCCACCACGCGTTCTGCCGGCTTGCGATCGCTGCCAGGACGCCGGGTGCACCTGCAGGCTGGGAAGGACGCAGTGCCGCCATGCGCCCCGACCACCGACGCGCCGCGCTCAGCTCCGACGCCAGCTCCGTCTGCGCAGCGACGTGCTGAGGAGGACCTGCTTGAGCGAGACGAGAGCGTCCTCGTACGTATGGAAGCCGCGCGCCCAGCTCCTGACTCCCAGGCCGTGTAGACGCTGATTCGCGACGAACCCCCGGTGCGATGGCCGCGAGCCGCCATGCGCTCGGCGAGCACGGGGTTGGAGTCGCCGAGCGGGACGAACCAGGCGGCGGAGGAGGCTCCTTGGCGTCGACCCCGGTCATGAGCGATCCGTGCGACGGGAGCGTCCACGAGGTGGTGGCGAAGGCGTAGTCGAAGGTGACCCCCTCGGCGGCCAGCCTCGCCATGTTGGGCGACGTGGGACGCGCGTAGCCGTACAGGCTGAGATTCCGCGCCCGGACCGTGTCGAGGATGATGTACAGGACGTTGGGCGCCCCGTCCGCCGAAGCGGGAAGCGCGCGCCAGGCCGCGTCGTCGCGCCAGGCACGCATGCCACGCATGCCGACCGCGGTGAGCGCCAGCAGCGCAGCGACGGTCCCGCCAGCGCTCCGGGCGAGCCGTGGCCCGCCGCTTCCCGCATCGAGTGCGGACTGGGCCGACCGTACGCCGATTCCGATGGGCCACCAGAAGCGAGGCGATCGGGTGGATGCGCGGGAACAGGAGGGCGACCGAGAGAAGGCCGCGGCCGTCGCGTACAGGAAGACGACCGCCGCCTGCGGGACCCGTAACGTGGGCGAAGGGCGGCGAGGAGCGCGAGCGGGACGGCTAGGGCGCCGAAGACCAGGAGGTATCCGACCGGTGCCATCCAGACCACGTCGCGGCTGGACCAGATGAACTGCCCCAGAAGGAGGCTCTTTGCCCCCATCACGAGCACGTGCCCTGCCCCGGCGAAGACGGCCGCGAGTCCGGCGACCCGGACGATCCGCAGCGGCGATCGCCCCGCGTCAGTGGCGGGGGTCATCGGAAGATCGAATGGATGTGCTGCAGCCCCCGCGCGGGGGCGACCCACGAACGCGAGGGCACGTCGGGCGGGGGAGGCTACGACTTCTTGGAGAACTTGGACAGCATGAAGCGCATCGCCCCAACCACACGCCGCCAAAACATCAGGAAGAAACCGGCGATCGCCGCAAAGACCGAGGCGATCGGCATGAGTGAATCGGGGCCGATATACACGCGAGAGATCTCCAGTGGAGGCTTTGAAGCGACCCCACCCCTCAGATACCCACCCCCCGACGGTGCGCCGGGGGGCTGGATGGGGCGGGCATTCCTGACGGCGATGGTATTGCAAGATCAGGACTACCATGACGACCTTGGGCGCGCCCGGCGCAATGTTCCGCCGGGCGGGGCCAACAGTCTGTCTGCGAGACACGATCCCGCGGGCCCGATTCTTACCATCGAATCCGCTGGCAAGCCCGCTACGAAGACGATTCCCCGATTTCCACCCTTATACAGGTAATGCAATGAGCAGAGGAGTCACCGTCTGGTTCACAGGTCTCTCGGGTTCCGGAAAGACCACCGTGGCGCGCCGCGTTCACGAAATGTTGCAGGAGCGCCACATCTTGTCGGAGCGCCTCGACGGCGACGTGGTGCGCCAGAGCCTCTGCCGTGATCTCGGCTTCTCCAAGGAGGATCGCGACAAGAACATCGAACGCGTCACCTTCGTCTCGCAGGTCCTCACGCGCAACGGCGTCGTCGTCCTGTCGTGCTTCATCTCGCCGTATGCCCGCATGCGCGACAACGCGCGCAAGGGAAATCGGCGACTTCATCGAGGTGTTCGTCCGCACCCCGCTCGACGTCCTCGTCGGGCGCGACGTGAAGGGGATGTACAAGAAGGCGATGGCGGGGGAGATCCAGGGCTTCACGGGGGTCAACGACCCGTACGAGGAGCCGGCCAACCCGGAACTCATCCTCGACACGGACAAGGAATCGATCGAAGAGAGCGCGCTCAAGGTGATGCGCGTCCTCGAGGAAAAGGGCTACCTCACCGGCGGCATTGCGGCTGACCGCGCCGAGGCGGCCAAGCGTGTCGAGCAGGGGAAGCGCGTCCCGGGGCCGATTGCGCCTCACGGCGGCACCCTCGTGGACCGCGAGCTCACGGGCGAGAAGCGCCTGCAGGCCATCGAGCACGCCAAGGAGCTGAAGCACTTCGACCTCGACGATCGTGAGGCCAGCGACCTGGAGATGATCGGCGTCGGCGCGCTGTCGCCGCTCGTCGGCTTCATGCGCAAGGCCGACTACGACACCGTGGTCGATTCGATGCGCCTGTCGGACGGACTCGTGTGGGCGCTCCCGGTGACCAAGGCGGTCACGAAGGAGCAGGCCGCGACGATCAAGGTCGGCGAGGAGATCGCCCTGCGTGATCCCAACGGCCAGCTGATGGGGATCATGCAGGTCACCGACATCTTCGAGTATGACAAGGCGCGCGAAGCGCAGCAGTGCTTCGGCACCACCGAGACCGCGCACCCCGGCGTGGCCCGCCTCATGGCGCAGGGCGACGTGCTGCTCGGCGGCCCGGTGCAGGTCATCAACCGCCCGGTGCACGAACAGTTCAACGAGTACCGCCTCACGCCTCTCGAGACGCGCACGCGCTTCGACGAGATGGGGTGGAAGTCGGTGGTCGGCTTCCAGACGCGCAACCCGGTGCACCGGGCGCACGAGTACCTGCAGAAGGTCGCGATGGAGATCGTCGACGGCCTCCTCCTGCACCCGCTCGTTGGGGCGACCAAGTCGGACGACGTCCCGGCCGACACGCGCATGAAGACGTACGAGGCCATCCTGGAGCATTACTACCCGAAGAACCGGGCGATGATGTCGGTCTTCCCGGCGGCCATGCGCTATGCCGGCCCGCGCGAGGCGCTCTGGCATGCCATTGCCCGCAAGAACTACGGGTGCACGCACTTCATCGTCGGGCGCGACCACGCCGGCGTGGGGAACTACTACGGCTCCTACGACGCGCAGGTCCTGATCGACAAGTTCCCGGCGCACGAACTCGGCATCACGCCCTTCAAGTTCGAGCACACGTTCTACTGCGCCACGTGCGGCAACATGGCCTCCACGCGCACCTGCCCGCACGACAAGACGCACCACGTGATCCTCTCGGGGACCAAGGTGCGTGAGATGCTCACGGCGGGCGAACTGCCGCCGCCGGAGTTTACGCGTCCCGAACTCGCGCGCATCCTCATCGAGGCGTACAAGTCGGCCCAGGAGTCATGCTGAGCGACCGATTTGCCGACCTGCAGTTGCATTCCACCGCCTCCGACGGGTCCGATGCTCCGTCGGAGGTGGTACGTCGGGCCCACCAGCTGGGCTTTACCGCCATCGCCCTCACCGACCACGACACCTTGGGTGGCGTGGCCGAGGCGATGGCGGCGGCATCGACGGTAGGGATCGAAGTCATCCCCGCATGCGAGATCTCCACGCTCGATGACACCGAGCGGCAGGTGGACATGCTGGGCTTCGGGATCGCCCTCGACGATGCCCCGTTCTCTCACATGCTCCATTCGCTGCGCGACGGACGGTTCGCCCGGGCGTGGGGGATGGTGCAGAAGCTCAACGAATTCGGCTACGCGGTCTCCTTCGACCGCGTGGTCGAGATTGCCGGCGGCACCGAGAACATCGGGCGGCCGCACGTGGCCAAGGCGATGGTCGAGGCCGGGATCGTCCCGGACGTGAAGTCGGCCTTCACCCCAGACCTCATCCTCGACGGCGGGCGCTGCTACGTGCAGCGCGTGAAGGTCTCCCCCGAGCAGGCGATCCGCGCGATCCATGCGGCTGGCGGCGTGGCCGTCGCCGCTCATCCGGGGCGCACCAGGCTCACCGATGCCGAAGTCGCCCAGTTCGTGGGGTGGGGACTGGATGGCATCGAGGTCTTCTATCCGCAGCACGATGCGGAGCAGACGGCGCACTTCTCGGCGCTCGCCGAGCGACACGGTCTGCTCGTGACGGGCGGATCCGACGATCACGGCGACGTGAACGAGGGACGCCTGATGGGGCGCATTAAGCTTCACTACTCGTACGTCGAGCGTCTCAAGGCCTCGATCGCCCAGCGCGGGACGTCGTTGCGCACGTAGCGCGCGCACCGTCTTTCTGCTGCACGGCGTCGATCCTCTCGGCGCCGTGCGCCTTCTTCCCACTCCCCGGCATGGGCGCTTTCTCCCTCGAGCCCTCGAGCGCTGCACCTGGCGACAAGACGTCCCCCCGGCCAGCGGGCTTTCGCTGGCCAGAGGAACGGCGCCCGCTCCCGCCGGAACCGCCCCCTGAGCCAAAGGCGGGACCGTCGTGGGAGGTCATCGGGCAGCGCGCCATCCTGGCGATCGGGCTCGCCGCCTCGCTCTGGATCTACTTCGTCCCCGCACCGGCCGGCCTAACGATCCAGGGCAAGACCGCCTGCGCGGTCTTCCTGCTCTGCACCACGCTCTGGATCACGAACGCCGTCCCGTTCGGCGTGACCGGGCTCCTCGCCATCGCCCTGCTCGGCGCCACCGGCGCCATGAAGTCGAGCGACGCCTTTGCCGCCTTTGGCAACTCGGCGGTCTTCTTCCTTGTCGGCGTCTTCATCATCGGCGGCGCGCTCGTCGACAGTGGCCTGAGCAAGCGCTCGGCGCTCCTCTTCCTGCGGCACTTCGAGCGGTCGCCCTACGCCTTCGCCACCGGGATGATGCTCGCGGCCGCCTTCGGGACGATGTGGATGCCGAACCAGGCGACTTCGGCGATGCTCTTCCCCATCGCCGTCGAGGTGGCGCAGGCGCTGCGCCTGCGCCCGCTGCACAGCAACTACGCCAAGACGCTCTTCCTGTCGTTGGCGTGGGGGGCCATGGTGGGTTCCAACGCCTCGTTCCTCGGAAGCACGCGCGCCGCCCTCGCGCTGGGGATGCTCAATGAGTCCTACGGCCGCACGATCACCTTCGGGACATGGGTCATCGCGTCGCTCCCGATGGTCGTGCTGGGCGTCGCGGTCGCACCGCTCATCCTGCGGTGGTGCTTCCCCAAGGAAGACGTGAGCTTCGTCTCTGCCCGGGCGATGCTGGAGACGACGGTCAAACAGCTGGGCCCCATGCAGGCGCGCCAGTGGAACGTCGCGATCATCGCCGGACTCACGATCCTGTCGTGGGTCCTGCTCGGCGACCGGCTCGACCTCGCCGTCATCTCGCTCCTCGGTGCCGTCGCGTTGTTCGCGACGCGGGCCATGTCGTGGGACGAGGCGGAGAAGCGGATCTACTGGAACATCGTGCTGATGTACGGCGGCGCCATCGCGCTTGGTGTCGTCATCGACAAGACCGGTGCGGCGCGCTGGCTCGTCGAACGACTGGTGGGCGGGGTCGCCTTTTCCCCCTTCTTCGCCATCGCCGCCGTGCTCGTGGGCTCGCTGATCCTCTCCGAGTTCATGAGCAACGCGGCCGCCGTCGCGGTCATGCTCCCGCTGGCCTTCAGCCTGGGGAACACCCTGGGGGCGTCACCGGTCGCACTCACGCTCGCGGTTTCGATCGGGGCGGGGCTCGACTTCGCGCTCCCGTTCAGCTCAGCCCCCAATACGATCGTCTTCGCCAGCGGCTATCTTCGCATGATGGATGTCGTCAAGGCGGGCGGGATCATGACGATCGCGTCGATTGCCATCGTCCTGCTCGTGGCGTGGCTCTGGTGGCCCATCATCGGACTGGTATGAAGCAGAACTCCGGCGCGGTCGTCTGGTTCACCGGCCTCCCCTCGTCGGGGAAGTCGACAATCGCGCACGAGGTGTACCGTCAGCTGCTCGAGCGCGGCTTCGCCACCGAGCTCCTGGACGGTTCCGAGGTGCGCGAGAGCCTGTCGCGCGGCCTTGGCTTCTCGCGTGCCGACCGCGAGGAGAACGTTAGGCGGATTGGCTACGTGGCCAAGCTGCTCGCCCGCAATGGCGTGATCGCCATCTGCGCGGCCGTCTCCCCGTATCGCGCCACGCGCGACGAGGTGCGCCGCAACACGACGCGCTTCATCGAGGTCTACGTCGAGTGCCCGGTGGAGGTCGCCGAACGACGCGATCCCGACGGGATGTACGCCAAGGCACGGCGGGGCGAGATCGAGGAGTTCACTGGGATCAACGCGCCGTACGAGCCGCCGCTCGCCCCCGAGGTGCACATCCACGCCGACCACGACTCAGTCGAGGACGGCGCGTGGAAGGTGCTCAGCACGCTCGAACTCGTGGGGGTGATCCCGCGCGACTCGGCCCGTCCGCAGCTCACCAAGGAAGAGGAACTCCTGCGCAAGCTCTCGAGCCAGGGCCATTTCTGAGCAATGCAGCTGACGGGGCGGGAGTCCGTCGTGGCGACGGACCGCCCCGCCCCGGCGTCGCTCACGCGATGTTGTAGTAGCGGCGGTACCACTCCACGAAGCGCCGCACCCCTTCGTCGATCGTCGTCTTCGGGGTGAAGCCCAGGTCGCGCTGCAGGTCGGAGGCGTCGGCGTAGGTGGCCGGGACGTCCCCGGGCTGCATGGGGAGCATCTGCAGCCTGGCGGTCATGCCGGAGTGCTTCTCGAGGACGCGGATCATGTCCATGAGACGCACCGGCGACTGGTTCCCGATGTTGTACAACCGGTAGGGGGCCGACGACGTGGCCGGGTCGGGATGATTGCCGTCCCACGCGGCATTGGGCGTCGCGGGATGGTCGATGGCGCGCACGAAGCCCTCGACGATGTCGTCGACGAAGGTGAAGTCGCGCTGCATCTCCCCGTTGTTGAAGACCGGGATCGTCTCTCCGGCCAGCATCGCCTTGAGGAAGATGAAGAGCGCCATGTCCGGTCGCCCGTACGGTCCGTAGACCGTGAAGAAGCGAAGCC
This sequence comes from Gemmatimonadota bacterium, assembly GCA_016719105.1. Lineage (NCBI taxonomy): Bacteria > Pseudomonadati > Gemmatimonadota > Gemmatimonadota bacterium. Next base: position 10,885 of record JADKAQ010000005.1, read on the forward strand.
CGGTGCACGGGACGCCGAACAGCGACGCGTACGAGTGCGCCATGAGCTCGTCGGCTCGCTTGGTGGCGGCGTAGATCGTGGGGGGGGGCGCGGCGCCGCCGTGCACCGAGAACGGCATGCCGGTGTTGGCGCCGTACACCGAGCTGGTCGACGCATAGACGAGATGCGGAACCGTATGGTGCCGGCACCCCTCCGAGGATGTTCAGGAACCCGTGGATGTTGCTCTTCACATACGCATGCGGGTTCTCGAGCGAGTACCGCACCCCGGCCTGCGCCGCCAGGTGCGCGACGGCGTCGAACCGGTAGCTCGTGAAGAGCTGGCGTATTCCGTCGTCATCTGCGAGGTCGAGGCGATGAAAGCCGAAACCGGGCTCGCGCTCGAGCTCCGCCAGGCGCGCATGCTTGAGCGTGGGGTCGTAGTACTCGTTGAGATTGTCGAGGCCGATGACCCGGTCGCCGCGCTGGAGAAGGCGCTGCGCCAGGTGGAATCCGATGAAGCCGGCCGCGCCGGTGACGAGAATGGTCTTCACTGCGTTTGATGGAGGAAGCCTGCTGGACTGCAGCCGTTGCGCCCAACCCTTGGTGGACGCCCGCGCACAACGGGACGTTTCACAATCAATGCCGCCGTGTCGCCCGGGTCCCGTCCCCGCGCCGGACGGCCCATCTTTCGCTCCGCACGCAGCCGTCCCTCGCCCCCCGAAATCGGGCGTCGAGGGCTCCCTGCGGCTTTTCGTCACGATATCACCGTCCTGTGGTTCTCGCACTTCGTTCCGTGGTCCTCGACCGGGCACGGCGCGCTCGCGTGACCGTTCCGCCTGGTGCGAGAGGCGGCCGGCCGGCGCGAGCTGCATCTCCTTGCCCTCGCCCCGCCCACACCGACCGGTCCTTGAGGGTCCCCCCGCCCATTCTCCACTGTTGGGTAGACCGTCGGACCTGGTGTGAGGTTTGGAACGTACGCGCGTACTCGCTAGGGGTTAAGGGGTGGCAGGCCTCGTTGGGGCGTTCGTCGTTGTAGGCCCGGCGCCAGCGTTCGATGTGGAAACACGCGTCCGCCAGGGAGAGGAAGTAGTGTTGGTCTAGGCACTCGTCGCGGAAGCGCCCGTTGTAGGATTCGATGTGCGCGTTCTGGATCGGCTTGCCTGGCTGGATGAAGGCGACGGTGATGCCCCGATCCGCCGCCCACGCATCAAAGGCCCGACTGCGGAACTCGCTGCCGTTGTCGAGGGAGAGTCGCACCGGCTGCCCGCGCGTCGCGATCACCGCGTCGAGCGCCGCGATCACGGCCACGCTCGGCAGGCTGTGGTGGACGGTGATCATGAGGCTCTCGCGGGTGCACGCACCGACCAGCGTGCCGCAGCGGATGCGACACCCCGATGCGAGTTGGTCACGCACGAAGTCGATGCCCCAGGTGTCGTTGGGCACCTCGGCCGCCGGACGCGGTACGCGCGGCACCGCGAGCCGTTGCCGGCCGCGCCGTCGCACCGCCAGTCCTTCGAGGCGATACAGGCGTTCCACGCGCTAGTAGTTCACCTGCCACCCTCGCGTTACAGCTTCCAGTGCAGGCGCGGCACACCCCAGCGCGCATACGTGGATGCGAGCTCGCGGAGCTTGTCGCGCAGGGCGGCGTCGCTCCGCGGGCGCTTCGGCACGTAGCGCAGCGCCGTGCGCTCGAGGCCGAGCATCCGACACGCCGCCCGTTCAGTGACGGAATAGCCCCCTCGCACCTGCTGGACCACGGCGCGGCGCACCGCCGTGGTCATCGTCCGTTTCCCAGGACGTCCTTCAGGATCTGGAGATTGAGCGCCTGATCGGCGACGCGGCGTTTGAGGCGGCGATTCTCCTCTCCCAGCGCTTTCAGGCGATTGGCTTCGTTCACCTGGAGATCGCCGTAGCGCTTCTTCCAGTGGTAGAAGGTCCGGCGCGAAATGCCATGACGCCGGATCAGGTCCGCCGGCGAGGCGCCGGCGGCGTGCTCCTGCAGGATGGCGACGATCTGTTCGGTGGTGAATCGCGAGGTCTTCATCAGGGCTCCTGGCCGCTCCTACGAACGGCGGTGGGAGGCCCGACTGTTAACCACCAACTGGCGGGAATGGCGGGGGGACCCTCAAACGGGCTAGCTTACGAATTTCTTCATCAACGTCGCGTACGCGTTTTACTTGCCGGCGTTGTCCGGTCTGGTGATTGCCACCACCTTCGCGATTGAGAAAGAACTCGCGCTGGCTTAGGGGTGCAGTGGTCGTATGCGGCGCAACAGTGCACCTAGCGGTCGAGCCAACGGTGTGGTGCACACCCACGACGCCCAGTAGAGGGGCAATCCGCGATCGTCCGCTGTGCGAAACCGAGTTCGCAGTCTCTTCGCGGCCTCCCACTGCCCCCAGTACCCCAAGACGCACGCCGTCTTGAACGCCCTGAATGTGAAGAAGCGAGCCAGCAGCGGCCGTAAGGCGACTGGACAGACATGCTCGATCCGTTCCGGGTGTTCCAAGAAGGGCTCCACAGGCCGCGCAGACTGCTGATTCTTACTCAGCTGACCAGCCTCGGTGTGAATGATCACCCGGGGAGTCATCTCGAACACCACCGTTTCGTTGAGGAGGAGTTGCACCATTAAGAAGGAGTCCTCGGCGAAGCGACACCGCTCTTCATAGAAGCCACCCCACTTCCGAAGAACACTGGCGCGGATCACTGTCGTACACGGATGCAAGTACGCGAGCGCGTACGCGAAGGCCGTGGTTTCCATCCCCGGGTGAACTCGCAGGCTCCCGGCCACGATGCCACGAGCCTCCCACATCGATTTGGTTGAGCGCGGGGTTGTGCCTGGCCCGTGGAAATCGTAGTAACCGCTGGATACCGACGCGACGTCCTCACCAAGCGAACGGAATTGTCGGACGGCAAGTTCGAGATAGTCGGGCAGCCATTCGTCGTCCGCATCGAGGAACGCGATCCACTCTCCCTTTGCCTCGGCGATGCCCCGATTGCGTGCTGCTCCGGGACCGGCATTCGCCTGCCGGATCATGCGGAAGCGAGAGTCGGGATAACCTGCGGCGATGGCAGCGCTTCCGTCCTGGGAGCCATCGTCCACGATGACTACTTCAAAATCTGCAAAGGACTGTGCCGCGATGGAGTCAAGAGCGCGCCGAACATAGGGTTCTTTGTTGTACAGCGGCACAACCACCGAAACCTGCGGCATCAGGCCCCCTTCTCCGCAGTGACTTCGGCATAGAGATCGGAATAAGTGTCGAGCAACGCCTTTCGGTAGTGGTCAGGCCGGAAGTGCTCTTGGACCTTTGCGTAGGCGGCTTTCGCGAGCCGGACAGCCAAGGGACCATCGCTGAGAATACGACGTAGCGCGGTACCCAAGACCTGCGGATCCCGAGGCTGCACCAGCAGCGCGGATTCCTCATCCACAACCGTTTCCTGGACGCCACCGACCGCCGTCGATACGAGGGGCAAGCCTGCTTCCATCGCCTCCAGCAGCACATTCGGAGATCCTTCACTCAGGGAAGGCAGCACGAACACATCGGCACGAGCGAAGAACGGCCGGGTGTCAGGGTGATGACCTGCGAAAATAACGCGCTCGCGGATTCTCAGAGAGCTTACCAATTGCTCCATAGGATCCCGCTCCACGCCGTCCCCAGCAGCACCAATCGTATGGGGAGCCCCGGCAGTTCATGAACGACTTGGGCAGTAGCATGAAGCAAATCCGCGTGGTCTCTCTCCGAAGAAGCTCGGCCCACCGCCAAGACCACGCGATCCTGGGAATGGATGCTCAAGCGCTTGGATGACTCCAGCACTTCATCCGGAGTCGCATACGGCGACGGTGCTATGGAATTGGGAAGCATCCGAGTACGATCGGGACGAACTCCGGACTGCTCCAGACTTCGTGCGAAGGGATTGCAGAATGTCAGCACCCGCTCGGCCGCCGGCAGAGACCAACGGTTGAGCCGGTTGTAGAGCCGGACTTTCTTATCCTCAGTTGTGTAGCCATGATGAAGCGCGATCCACGGACAGCCGTTCCCGAGCGGACTGACGCGCAGCAGGAAACGCCCCTTCACTACGTGGGTTTGGATGATGTCGGGCTGAATGCGGTCCACGCTTGCGCGCAGTAGCGGGAGCACTCGCGGATCGAACTGCCGACGCGCCGGCTCAAGTTGCACGGCAATGCTCTGTGCACGACCCGCTTCAATGAACTGATTTGTCATGCGGTGCAGATCACATGCGCCTCGGACAAACGTCACAATGGACACGTCCGCCGCAGGCCGTTCGCCATCCGTTTCCCGAGCCCGGACGCAAAAACTGAATCAGGTTGCTCGCCGGTCCCGTGACCGCGTAGGCTTCCATGAGGAAGACAACGCGAGGGGGGCGCATCGTGAAGTGAGAGGGCTCGGTGAACCGGAGCATTCAGGTGAGTTTGCGCTTCAGCATACGCGTGAAATCGACCTCGATGCGTTGGATCCTGAGGTGTTCGGCCCCCGTCCGTGAATAGAGTATCAACTCGCCTTCGCGCCCGCCGCTTAAGGGAAACGTTTTCTGAAGCTTCCATTGTTGCGGGTGGTTTTCGACCAGCGCCCGCACTCCCTGCCGATGCGGCATCTCGACGTTGCCGCGTACGGAGTCGATGAGCACCTCACCCACCGGAAGTTGATCGAGAATGGTCCAAACTCTTCCAGCGGTGCCAGCAGGCGATACTCGTCCACGGCCACTTCGCCTCCCCAGTGAGCGGAGGCTAGGATCTTCGATGCACGCAGAAAGTAATGCCGTGGCTTGGGTGACAGTTGGTATGAAGCGGCGGCTGGGCCTCCACGGTAACGTGGTGATCCCGGCTGCTCCCCCACTATCCACGCGCTCACCGTCTGCCGACGGGGTGCCTACCGGGAGGCCAGCCCCCATGGAGATCATAGGCCTGGATCTGCACAAGCGCGAGAGTCAGCTGTCCTTTAAAGCGGACGACCGGTCGATCACCGACCGCCGCATCGCCACCAGTCGGGAGCGGTTCTCCGCAGTGTTGGGTGGGCGGCCACGCGCCCGTATTCTGCTCGAGGCGAGCACCGAGAGCGAGTCGGTGGCCCGCCATCTGGAGTCGCTCGGCCACGAAGCGATCGTCGCGGACCCGAACTACGCGCCGATGTACGCCAATCGCTCGCGCCGCACCAAGACCGACAAGCGCGATGCGCGGACGCTGATGGACGCGTGCGAGACGGGCGCGTGGCGTCCCGCGTATCGCCTGTCCGAGGCGCGACGGCATGTACGCGCGGAGCTGGCGGTGCGGGATGCGCTGGTCCGGACGCGCACCCGGTACATCGCACTGGCGAAAGCGCTGGTGCGGCGCGATGGACTCCGCGTCCCAACGAGCGCGAGTGCGTGGGTGCCGACGCGGATTGCGGAGCTGGATCTCTCGCCGACGTTGACGATGGAGTTGGCGCCGCTCTTCGCGGAGTTCGCGCCGCTCAATGCGCAGATCGCGGTAGCGGACGCGCGCATCGCCGCGTTCGCGACCCACGATCCGATCGCGACGCGCCTCACCACGGCACGCGGGGTGGGGCCGGTGACGGCGAGCGCGTTCGTGGCCACGATTGATGACATCACGCGATTTCGCACGGCGCACGAGCTGGAGGCATATCTCGGGGTGATTCCGAGCGAGCGAAGCTCGGGCGAGAAGCGGCAGCTCGGACATATCACGAAGACGGGCAATAGGCGCGTGCGCTGGCTGCTGGTCGAAGCGGCGTGGCAGATCCTGCGGTCAAAGTCTCCGCAGACGCTCGCGCTGCGCGCATGGACCGTGCAGATCGCCCACCGGCGCGGCAAGCGCATCGCGGTGGTCGCGCTCGCGCGCCGCTTGGCCGGCATCCTCTACGCGATGTGGCGGGATGACGTGTCGTACGACGCGCAGCGCATTCGGCCGCTGCCACCGGCCGCCTACCAACGCGCGGGACAAGCACAGCAGAACCAGGCGCGAATCGAGTTGACTGAATCGGGAGCGGCGAGCGCGTGAGTTTCCTTGACGCAGCACTCAGGACGTACCCCATCGACGTCGTGGGAAAGTTGGCGCCGTCCGCTCTTTCGTACCACCCAACTGCGCCGGGACCACCGCGTCCCACCCCAGAGCGCGAACAGAAGGCTGAGCAGCACCTCGACGATCGCTCGGACAATCGAAAACGCTGCGACGAAAAGCCCAGCAACAACACGTGGGAGCTTGACGTGGCTCGTCGCTTCACAAGAGGAAACTCAATCGGGCTCGGTCGAGCATCCGGTGAAGGTCCGGCGCGATCGCGGCCCCCGCGAGCGCTGGCGGGAGCACGGCGGCCTGCGTGGCGCCCGCCGCCGTGTCAACGATCGTTTGATATTCCCCACCAACGATCGTCTCAAATTCCCGACCTCGTGAGCCCTCACACCTCGGGCTGAGATGTGAGGGTGGAACGGACGAGCCCTGCCTTCCGCTTTTCCCGGAGCCGGTAGGAGTCGCCGTTGATGTTGATGGTCGTGGCGTGGTGGAGGAGTCGGTCGAGGATCGCGCTGGCGATGACCGCATCGCCGAAGACCTCGCCCCAGGCGCCGAGACTCTGAGTGCTGGCAGTGAACGACGTCTTCGTCATTGGCAGCTAGTCCGTTGGCGCCGCGACGCGCGAGCCGACGCGCGGCGACTGCCTAACGATTCGCGCTGGTGGCGCGTCGCCGAGCGGCGACGACTTCGCGCAACCTGCGCAGCTCCCGGCGCGACGGCATACGGTTGGGCGGGGTGGCGGCGTGCGGCTGCGGTCGTGCCTCGGCCTCGCCACGTGCGAGGGCGAGCGCCGTGCGGCAGATCAGCTGCAATCCCAGCGGGCGCAGGACCTCGCGCCAGACGCGGTCGGCGTACGCCACCGGATCACCGGCCGGCGCCGGGTCGAGGGGCCGTCCCTCCGCGTAGATCGCCCCTGCATCGAGCTCGGCGCTCACCTGGTGCACCGTGACCCCCACCTCGCGCTCGCCGGCCATCAGCTCCCAGAACGCCGGGGGTGCGCCGCGATAGGCTGGGAGCCGTCCGCAGTGCAGGTTGATGCTCCCCAGCCTCGGTATGTCGAAGGTCTCCGGCTTGAGGATGTTTGTCCCGTCGAGCACGGCCAGGTCGAGGTCGAGCGACCGCAGGAGCACCCGACTCGCCTCGGCGTTGAGCGACGCCACCTCGTGCTGCGGAACGCCCGGGACCGGCGCGGGGCGAGCGCCGGTGGCCGCCCCCCCCGCTCGCGTCGCCATGCGCCACACCGCAGCGGCGATCCCCACGGCCCCATCGCGTCGCCAGGTGCGCTTCAACTTGTTCGTGAGCCCGGGGCGCGGCAGCGGCGCGCGCACCACGCCGACGACGGTCAGCTCGGGGATGGCCGTGAGCGCCGCCACGGTCTCCCACGCAAAGTCCTGGCAGGTGAGGATCGCTACGCGAAAGCCGCGGGGGCCTGCACCGGCGTCGAGGCGCGGCGTCATGCCGCCACGCTCCAAAGCCCCGCAGCGCGCAGCCGAAAGACGGCATCATCGGTGTCCCGGTCGCCCACGACGAGCCGGCGAAGGGCGAACGGTTGGAGATCGCGCCGGTTGATTCCCTCGATCGTCGAGACCGCCGCCGTTCCACCGTGGCGCCGCACCGCGTCGACCGCGCGCGCGTCGAAGTCGATGGCGCGACCGTTGGGATAGGCGAAGGTGCGTGTGATGGCATCCACTTCCCGGGCCACCCGATCCATCGACATGCCGATCTCGGCCTCCACGTCGGCGTCAGGCAACCGCGAGACGATGGGGTGCGTGACCGTGTGTCCTCCAAAGGTCAACAGCCGGGATCGCGCCGTGGCGCGCACCTCATCCCAGGTGAGCATCGCGAAGTCGGGGGCGTGACGCGCGAGCGACGACTGGACGCGCGCGTCATTCGCCACCTCCTCGCGGAGCTGCGAAAGCAGCGCCTCCCGATCGCCCGACGCCATGCGCTTGAGCGCCTCCTTGGTGTCCGGCGCCACGGGGGCGCAGCGATCGGCGAGCCAGCGGGGCGCCGCACCCAGCGGCTGCAACACGAGATCGAGCCAGGTCGTCCAGAGCAGGGCCCCGGAGTCGAGGTGCCCGGTGGTGAGGTAGATCGTCGCGGGGAGTCCAAGCGCCTGCAGCACCGGGAGGGCGAGCGTCGCGTTGGAGCGATAGCCGTCGTCGAAGGTGATGGCCGCCATGGGGCGGCGCCCTTCTCCTGCCGACAAACGCGCCAGTGCCTCGTCGATGGGATACACGTCGTACGACGATCGCAACCAGCGCAGTTGCCGTTCCAGGGCCGACTGCGGCAGGAGCAGCCAGTGGCGACTCGCCGACGCGTCCGGGCGTATCCCGTGATAGCACACCACGAGCAGCGAGGGGACGCGCGCTCGCCGCGCCATGGCATCGACTCCGAGCCCGCACGCCGCGTGGGCGATGGCCCGACGCACGCCGCTCACGCGCGATACACCGAGGTGAGCCAGCCGTCGAGCACGAGGAGCGCGTACAGCCGGTCGGCATGATCGCGCACGTGATGCAGGTGCTCGTCGACCAGGCGCTGGATCCCCTCGGGGCGCAGCACGCCCTAACGACCGCAGCGCCTCGGACTGCGGGAGCTCCATGAGCCGCGTGCGCATCCCCTCGCGCAGCCAGCGATGCACCGGCGGCGTAAAGCCCTGCTTGGGGCGCTCGAACAGCGCCGGCGGGACGTAGCGCGCAAGCAACGTCCGCAGCACCGCCTTCCCGCCACGCTCGTCGACCAGGAGCGCATCGGGGAGCGACAGGCCGAAGCGCAACACCTCCTGGTCCAGCAACGGGGCGCGCGCTTCGAGCCCCACTCCCATCGTCGCCACGTCGACCTTGGCGTTGAGGCAATCCGCCAGGTACGTGCGCATGTCGACCCACCGCATGCGGCGGAGGGCGCTCCCCTCGGTGCGATTGAACAGCGCGATCATCCCCGACGGATCGATCGCCCCAGCGCGGTGCCGCTCGTACAGCGCACCGGTGTACAAGCTGCGCCGCTCGGCGGCGCCGAGCAGGGTACGAAGCGCGGCGTATCGCTGCGCATCGCTCCCCGGTTCGAGCGCGCGCAGCCCGCGCGACACGCGGCCGCGCTGCCGTGCGAAGGCGCTCCGTGCTCCGCCAGGCGCAATCAGCTGCGCCGCGGCCGAGGCGGCACCGGCGGGGATCATGTTGCCCAGGCGGCGCACCTTGTGGAACGTCTGGTACCAGGAGTAGCCGGCGAATCCTTCATCGCCCCCATCACCACCCAGCGCCACCGTCACATGCTGCCGAGCGTACTGCGCCAGCACCGAGGTGGGGATCGCCGAGGAGTCGGCGAAGGGTTCGCCGAAGTGGCGGATGAGCGTGGGGAGCCGGTCGGTCGAGGCGGCGGGGGCGTCGATGATGTGGTGTGAGGCCCCGAGATGCTCGGCCACGCGTGCGGCGAAGCCACTCTCGTCCGACTCGACGTCATCAAAGCGAATGGAGTAGGTGTGCAGCGTCGCGTCTTCCTGCATCGCCATCGCCGTCACGAGGCTCGAGTCGATCCCGCCGCTCAGGAAGATCCCGAGTGGGACATCGGCTCGCAGACGGATACGCGTCGCCTCGCGCAGCACGGGGAGCAGTGCGTCGGCCGCGTCGTCGAGCGATCCTCGAAGGGGTCCCGATCGCGGCGAGGTCCCAGCACACGCGGCTGCGCGCCATGCTGGTCGAGCGTCATGACGACCGACGGCCCGAGCTTGTGGATCCCGGCAAAGATGGTGCGCGGCGCCGGGACCCAGCCGAGCGTGAGGTAGTCGTCCAGCGCCGCCATGTCGAGGGTGCCGGGGCACCTAACGCGGCGTGTACGGCCTCCAGCGAGGGGAGGCGAAGTAGAAGATGCCATCGCGCACGGACCAGTAGAACGGCTTCTTCCCCACGCGATCGCGCGCCACCAGGAGTTGCTCGCGCTGCGCATCCCAGGCGGCGAAGCAGAACATCCCGCGCAGGCGCTCGACACAGGCATCGCCCTCGCGGGCGATCAGGTGCAACAGCACCTCGGTGTCGGATTGCGTGCGGAAGGTGCACCCGTCGCGTTCGAGCTCGGCCCGCAATTCCTTGTAGTTGTAGATCTCGCCGTTGAAGACGAGGGCGAAGCGCCCATCGGGCGAGAACTGCGGCTGGTCACCCGTCTCGAGGTCGATGATGGCCAGGCGTCGGTGCGCCATCATCACGCGCCCCGTGGGCGACGTCCACAACCCCTCGCCGTCGGGGCCGCGATGCGCGATGCACCGCGACATTTCCTCCACCACCTCGCGCCGCGGGGCGGCGGAGGGCGAAACGCGACGGCGCCCGCGATGCCACACATCAGCCGGCGACGGAGACGGCGTGCGCCCGCACGCGTGCATGAATGGCCTCGAGCGCGCGCACGCGCGACTTCGAGCGAGAAGCGGGCGATGATCGCCTCGCGATCCTCGGCCACGCCCGGTGTCTCGCGCTCGGCGATCCGCGCGCGATGGCGTCGGCCAGGGCGCGCGGATCCTCGGGTGGGACGATGATCCCGGCGCGCGCCCCTTCGAGCACGTCGGGCACCGCCCCCACGCGCGTCGAGACCGCGAAGCGGCCGTGCCGGAGCGCCTCGAGGAGCACATTGGGGAGCCCCTCGCTGCGTGACGGGATCACGAGCAGGTCGATGGCGCGATACAGCGCGCCCACGTCGTGAACCTGTCCAAGAAGCGCACCTCGTCACCTAACGAGAGCGCCGCGGCCTGCGCCTCGAGCGCTGCCCGCTCCGGGCCGTCGCCCGCCAGGAACAACTCGAAGGGAACACCCTCGGCCTTGAGCAACGCCGCCGCCTCGAGGAGGATGTCGACCCCCTTCTCGGGACTCAGGCGCCCGATCGCGGCAAGGCGCGGGACCGTCGGCGGCGGGAACAGCGGCGCGCAGTCCTGGGCCCCGGCCACTGCACCTTCCTCGAGGACGGCGTTGAATACCAGCGCCGCTCGATCTCCCACGTCGGCGAACAGGGCGAGCTGCGGTCGCGACATGACCACCACCTGGTCGGCCGAGCGCAGGAGGCGAAGGTCGAGGGCGTGATACAGGCGCACCTTCCAGTCCTCGGCGGTCGCGCCGTGATAGAACCCTACCCAGCCGCCGGCGTACCAGCCTAACGCGCGCAGCGAGCGCACGATCGCCGAGGGGCGATAGCCGTGCGTCTGCACGACGGATGCGCCGGCGCGCGCCAACGTCTCGCGCACGCGCGGGAGGACCGACATGTCGAGGCTTCCCGATTCCTCGATGACGTCGCAGGGCACGCCGCGCGCTTCGGCGTAGGCCACGAAGGGTGACACCGGTCGTCCAGCGCGACGGAAGGTGACGATGCGAAAGGCCGTCCCCCGCGACCGCTGCAGCACGGCCTGCGCCACGAGCTGTCGCCCGGGGCCCGACAGGATCACCGTGTCGATGACCGCGACGACGGACGACGCGCGGCCAGCTGCAACGTCGCCGGGGATCTCGGTGCCTGCTTCGTCACGCGGACTCGCCCCGCGTCCGGAGGGGGGGCCGGGACGTGCGGTGTCGATCACGGTGCGAAGCGCCCGCGCTGACCGGGCCACCCGGCGCGCGAGCGCCAACCGCCGGCCGTGGCGCGCCCCCCACGTCCGTCAGCGATCGGAGGGACAGGCAGCGGAGCGGGCATCGACACCGGACGTAGGCTCGATCGCGAGCGTGATCCCGCCATCGGGAGAGAGGCCGTCGCGCCCTGAATCGACTCTTGCGGAGACGCCGCGGCCACGCGCTCCGCCATCGCCACTAGACTCATGAGCCCAAAGAAGTACGGAAAATAGGCGTGCGAGAGGAACACTGAACTGCATGTGAAGGCGGCAAACGCCGCCCCGAGTTCGGGGTGACTTCCTGTTCCCGCAGGCTCATCCCCGATCGAGGCTCTCCGCAGGCGCCACCCTCGCCGATAGGACACGAGGATCTGCACCATTAGGAGCAGTCCTCCAAAGATCCCGAGCTCGACACCGGCCTGATAGTACGAGTTATGCGCCGTCGACCATTTACCGACCTTGCCTCGTTCCTCGAGGTACTGCCCTTCAATGATGGGGAAGTTTCCGATCCCGACCCCCGCGACCGGGTGACGGGCGATGTAGATACGAGAACGCGCCCAGATCTGCTTGCGGCCGCCGTAGTCGGTGTAGTTGTAGTCCTGCTCACCCTCGACCAACGCATACATTCGCTGTTTGTACGAGGGCGGCGCGACAGCCCACGCTGCCATTCCACCGAAGACGAAGAGTGCGATGGAGAGTGCCTTGCGCGCACCACGTGCGGCAAGGACATAGAACAGCGCACCCGCCACCAGCGCCAAGGTGCCACCGCGCGATCCGGTCTTCACGACGCCGAGGACGAGTACGACGGCGCAGCCCAATGCGATGGCCTTCCAGAACCCCTTTTCTCGCTGCACCAGTCCCATGCACAGCGGAAAGACCATCGCCGCCATCGCGGCATAGTCGTTAGGGTCGTATCCGGTCGTGGTGAAGACTCGACCATCAACCGCCACGCCAAGCGCGACCATGCCGGCCAGGTGCGCAGCGGTCCCGTACGCCCAGAACCGCTCGAGGATCCGGAGGTTTGTGCTGGTCGGCGCGGTGACAAGCGTCGCCAGCACGATCGCGACCTGCGCGAGCACGGGCGTGGTCGCGGGAGTCAAAAAGGCAAGTCCCGGATACAGCGCAAACGGGACGGTCACGAGTGCCCATCCGTAATACCAGAAACATTAGCTGCGCCGAACGGTCCCGAAAGGCCGACTTCACGCAGCGCCGGGGGTGTTGGACATCAGATACAGGAGACCCAGCACCGACGCAACCAACGCGGGTCGCAGCTTCGGCAGCAGCGGGATGACGACCTGAATGCGCACGGCGGCAAACATCACAAGCGCGACAGCGACCCAAATCGCTGCCTGATGATAGCCGAGGCTGCCCGCGGCAGACGGGCTACGAGTTTGGTACTGCGCTCGTGCGTTCATCGAGCACTCCTGACGAACTCGCGACATCCGGGCAAACGACCGGACTCTCCCCAATCAAGACGAGCTATGGGGGCGCCGCGGAACGAACTGGCAGCGTGGAGTCTGGGTGGGCTTTGCACCTACCGCACGGGCCCCCGTCGGTACCACAAGTAGTGATAGCTCGAAGTGAATTGCTGGTTGAACTGCTTCGTCCCTGACAGCACCGCCCGGCGTACGCCGTCGGAGAAGATCTGATCAGCGGCGGTGAGGTACTTGCGGTCACCCGTTCGGAAGTACAACCAGCTGAAAGTCGAGACAAACAGGTTGTTCAGGTCCCACGACGCGTTCGGACCTGACTTGTTACGCTGGCAGAATGCGGACTGGTAGTTGAAGCTTCCGTCCGGGCGCCACTGCGTGTTCCAGAGCCAGTCGGCATTGGCGCGAATGGAGGGCTCGATGCGGGGATCGGCGTTGAAGCGCGAGTAATAGCGAATCAGCACGTCGTTCAGCAGTCCGCTCATGTAGTTGATGCTAGTGTTGCAGAAGCCCCCCCACAGAAAAGCCCCGCTGCTGTCCTGGGGACGCAGGATTTGAGAGAGCATGAGGGGGAGATGCTCCGCCCAACTCGTGCTCGTGTAGTTATCTCCTCCCGGGGCCTGAATTTCCCAAGAGAGAAGGAAAGCGAGCAGTGAGCGGGCCTGGCCACGACTCTCCATGTCCTGATGGTTCCGCTTCCCAAGCGCGCCGCGCCGATAGTACGAGGCGAGCACGTCAGCGGTGCGCCCCACCGCCAACTGAGAGGCCGCATCACCGGTCAGCAGATAGTGGAGGGCGAGCCCTTCGAGTTGCGCCCAGTAAAGCGAGCTGCCGTAGTTGTTTGGCTCCAAGTATCGCGTGCGATAGTCGAGCGCCATCAGCGTCGCGCGACGCCAGTACTCCGCGTTTCCAGTGCGAACCCACCACGCGTAGTACACCGCGACGCGGTCGTAGTAATTGCCGGCCGCCCAGTCGACGCCGTACTTGGTCCAGTGAAACTCGGACCACTTCACGAAATCGCTCTCGTAGCGATCCCACTCCCGACCGAGTCGACGGGTGTCCTGCACCGGGAGCGTCGGGCCCACCAGATCGGTGCTGATGAGGTAGGCCGGACTGACGGGGAGCGCGACGGCCTCGGGAAACCGACACCTCGCGACCGGACTTCGGCAGTACCTCCAGCGTTAGGCGGGCGCGGGCACGGTCTCCCCGGCGGAGCGGATACTGAAATCGGACATACACCGCGCGCACGGACCCGTCGCGATGCCGACCCGACAGCGCTCGCACGTCGGCGCTCACCACGTCCCCTTCGACCTGCAACGACCACCTTGGCATCCATCCGGGGCGAAAGCACGCCGGGAGGGAGCGGGATGCCGTTGGACACCACGGCGTTGCCAGCGTCACCCTGCATGCGCGAAACGACGAGCTCGACGGAGAACGCGGAGTCGGCTGGTGGCACTGTGCCGGCGGGGCCCTCGGCACCAGCGACGCGCGCAAGCGCCACCGAGACGACCAACGCGGTCGTCACCTGCAACGCCACCCTTCGGCCCATCCGAAGCATGTTCACGACGTCACGGTTGCAGGTTTGGCGACCGGTGCGGCCAGCGACCAACGCTTCTCGACCAGCAGGAAGAGCACGGCCGAGGGAACGAGAGTGGAGAGGAACGCCGGAATCAAGAGCGCGCAGAAGACGGGGGCATTCTCACCGGTGCGCTGCAGCATCGACGTCATCGGAAAGAACAGCGCCTTGAGCGACAACCCGTGAATGAGGTAGTAAGAATAGCTCATGTTGCCCAGCCAGCGGAGCGGCGAGACAGTGAGCCATCGGTAGGTAACGCCGTACCCACGAAACGACACCACGCACAGAAGCATGAACGCGATGAGGGTTGCCCCGAGTGCGAACGCCCCGTTGAGCCAGCGCGCACCAACCGCGACCAGACTGGCGACGAAGAGTCCAATCGTCGCGACGTCGAGCGCCGCAGACGTCACGCGCGTCAACGCCTTCAGTTCCACGAGTTCAAACACCATCATCCCTGCAGCAAGTACACCATTCGCAGGTGAGGTGCCTTGACGTAAGCGCTCACCCAAACCGTTGCGATGATCGTCACGACCTGCAGGACGATCCGGCTCCGCGGCGTCCAACGCCGAAGCCCGAGAATGGCCACCAGCGCCGGAACCGTGAGATAGAAGAAAAACTCGTAGCTCAACGACCAAGCGACCGTAATGATGGCCTCGATGTCAAAGATCCCGGGAAGGAGCAGGATGTTCGCCAGCAGCAGTAGCGCAGCAGCCGTCAGGTCCGACGGCAGCTTTGACTCCGAGGGAACGGCGAACGACAGCACCAGATAGATCGCGAGGACGACGAGAAACGTCGGATAGATCCGCTCAACCCGCCTGGCCATGAACTTCCGGTAGTCGTGAGCCTTCCGGATGAGGGTGCCGTAGATCAGGAAGCCGCTCAGGATGAAGAACAGGTCGACTCCGCGATTGCCCAGAAGGGCAAGCGCTTTCCCAGACCATTCGGTCAGCGTATCCTCAGGCAGGAGCGACTTCGTGAGACCGACGTAGTGCACGAAGAAGACGAGGATGACCGAAACGCCGCGTACCCCCTCCATCGCCCTGAGACGCCCCGCGCCGGGGAGGGCGATCTCGAACCAGTTGGAGAGCGTCGTGTATATGCCCGAGAAGTCCCGGGCGCGCTCCGTGGAGCGGGTTTCGATCATTCCGGCCGTCATGGGGCGACCCTATGTCGCATCTCGACTCATGGCCCGGGGAGGTGCACGAAGAATGCCATCCGGGACTAGCAGTGGGCCAAGCTTCGGGAAAATAGGGCGGGGCCCCCCTAGGGGGCCCCGCGATCGCTTTACCAACGTGCACTAGGGACGAAGCGCGAAGTACTTATACGAGAGAGTGAATGCCTCGTTGAACTGCTTCGTCCCCGCAAGATAGGTCTGCCGGACCCCCTCCGTGAATATCAGGTCCGCCGTCGTGCGATACGCCGTGTTCCCTGTCTGCTGGGCCAACCAACTGTACGTGGTGACGTAGAGCAGATTCAAGTCACCGCTCGCCGACGGGCCCGAGTTGTTGCGGGCGCAGTACGCTGACTGGTAGTTAAAGCTCCCACCCGTCGGCCGCCACTGCGTCGCCCACAGCCAGTCGGCATTGGCCTTGACCGAGGTCAGAATCCGGCCGTCAGCCTGGAAACGCTGGAAGTAGCGGATCATCACGTCGTTCAGGAGCCCGTTCATGTAGTTCAGGCTCGTGCCGCACCAGCCGTTCCAGAGGAAGGCTCCGCTCGGCTGCTGCGCCTTGAGGATCTGCGTCAGCATGAGTGGCAAGTGCGTCGACCACGACGACGGCGTGTAGTTGGCCCCACCCGGTGCCTGGATCTCCCATGCCAGCAGGAAGGCCTGCAGCGAGCGCGCCTGCCCTCGGCTCTCCATGTCGCCGTGATTGATGTTCCCCAGACTTCCGGTTCGATAGTAAGAACCGAGGATGTCTGCCGTCTTCCCTACGGCAACCTGCGAGTGGGGATCGCCGGTCAGCCGGTAGTGCGCCGCGATCCCTTCCAACTGCGACCAGTAGAGCGAGGCGCCGTACTTGTTGGGCTCAAGGTACTTGGTGCGGTAGTCCATCGCAGTGAGCGTACCGCGCCGCCAGTACTCGGGATTCCCCGTCCGCACCCACCAAGCGTAATAGATCTGGGCCCGATCGTAATAGTTGGTCGCCGCCCAATCGTAGCCGTACGTAGCCCAGTGCTTCTCGGCGTTGGCCGCCCAGTCGGTCTCATACTTCAGGTACGCTCCACCCAATGCCTTGTTCTGCGCCACGGATGTCGTTGGCCCAACGACTTCCGTGGCGATCAGGTAGTTCGGGTCGGTCGGAAGCGCGACGGCGATCGGGATTCCCGGTATTGCCTGCGGGGGAATGTCTGCCGTTCGTGGCTGCCCCAGTTCAAGGAGGGCGGCCGCGCCTGAAGTCGGCACGTCGTAGAGAAACTGCACGACGACGGAGCGCAACGAACCGTCCTTGTGCGATCCCGCCGTGGCAGCCGCCGCGATTGGGATCTCGACGTTGTTGATGGTCAGCTTGACGCTCGCCAGTCCGGTGGGCGGGAGTGCCCCCGGCACGAGCGGAATGGCATTCGAGACGAGCACCACGCCGGCCCCGGGGACGAGTCGAGTCACCACAAGGGGAATCGAGGTGGGACTGACGGTTGGCGGCGCCCGAGGCGCGGCGACCGTGATTGCAGCTGTATCACTCGCACCTCGCGAACTCGCCCGAATGATGGCGGTCCCCGGAGCGACGGCCGTGATCACTCCAGCCGTGGAGATTGAGAGCACGGTGGCGCCGCTATCGACACTCCACGCGAAGGTCTCTCCGGTGATGACGACTCCGGCGGAGTCCTTGCCGATTGCAGTGGCAACGGTTGTCTCCCCAACCTGGAGCGCCGCAACCGGGACGGTGACGGTGACGCTGGCCAACGCGCGCGGTGGAGGGGGCGCCGATACCGTGAGCAGTACGGTGGAACTGAGCGCCCCGACCGTCCCTCGGATCACGGCAGTCCCCGGCGCGATGGCGGTGACGAGCCCAGACGCGGAGACCGTTGCAGCTGTGTTGCCGCTATCCACGCTCCACGCCACCGACTGCCCAGTCACGACGGCACCGGATGAATCCCTCACCGTTGCCGTCGCGCTAGCCGTTTCCCCGACGACGAGCGACGAGTCGCCCAGGCTCAGGGTCAGCGATACGATCGCCTTGGGTGCCGGAGCGAGCACGATGACTGAGTCGGCTCCGTTGATGTTCTTGATGGTCGCGCGAATCTGCGCTCGCCCCGGAGCGATGGCCTGCACGAGTCCCACCTCGGAGACGGTGGCGACGGCGCGCTCCGATGACGTCCAGGTTACAATCGCGTTTGGAAGCACGTGACCGCTGGCGTCGTAGACAACCGCGCTCGCCTGGACGCTCGTTCCCACGTCCAACGCGCGAGCGCTCAACGAGACCGCAACAACGGCCGGTTCGTTTGACGGCGACGTAGACAACAGCGGCCGTGCAGCGTCTCCGCCGCAACCGGCGGCTACAACGAGGCCCGTCATACTCGCGAGGAGCAGAGTGGACCTGAACGATGCAGCGTACATAGTGGAGAACGGCATTAGGAGACCCGTGCGCCTGCGCTCTTCTGCCCTGCTGAACGGACAAGATCCCGCCGCCGGGTCGAACTCGCAATACCCGTGCGCCGACACCACAACTTCTTCGCACCAAGAGTCGTTGCTCCCGAGCGATGCCGTGCGCCGCCGAGATGTAGCAGGACGATGCCTACGTCCCGCGTATGCGGGACGTAGGCATCGAACATGCCCGAGTCGGCTTCAGGCGCTACTGCCGGAAGGCGAGGTGCTTGTACGAGAGCGTGAAGGCTTCGTTGAACTGCTTCGTTCCGGACAGGTAGGTCTGCCGGACTCCTTCCGTGAAGATCAGGTCCGCCGTCGTCCGGTACGTCGTGTTCCCGGTCTGCTGGTACAACCAACTGTAGGTCGTCACGTAGAGTAAATCGAGGTCCCCGCTGGCAGAGGGGCCGGAGTTGTTGCGAGCGCAGAAGGCCGACTGATAGTTGAAGCTCCCTCCCGTCGGCCGCCACTGCGTCGCCCACAGCCAGTCGGCGTTAGCCTTGACCGAGGTCAGAATCCGGCCGTCAGCCTGGAAGCGCTGGAAGTAGCGGATCATCACGTCGTTCAGGAGCCCGTTCATGTAGTTCAGGCTCGTGCCGCACCAGCCGTTCCAGAGGAAGGCTCCGCTCGGCTGCTGCGCCTTGAGAATCTGCGTCAGCATGAGGGGGAGGTGCGTCGCCCACGAAGCGGCGGTGTAGTTCGCCCCACCCGGCGCCTGGACTTCCCATGCAAGGAGGTAAGCCTGGAGCGAGCGCGCCTGCCCCCGGCTCTCCATGTCAGGATGATTGATGTTGCCCAGATTGCCTGTCCGATAGTAGGAGCCGAGAATGTCGGCCGTCTTGCCGACGGCGATCTGCGACTTCGGATCACCGGTCAGGCGGTAGTGTGCTGCGATCCCCTCGAGCTGCGACCAGTAGAGAGAGGCCCCGTAGTTGTTGGGTTCCAGATACTTCGTGCGGTAGTCCATCGCCGTCAGCGTTCCGCGCCGCCAGTACTCCGGGTTCCCGGTCCGCACCCACCAGGCGTAGTAGATCTGCGCCCGATCGTAGTAGTTGGTGCTGGCCCAGTCGGAGCCGTACGTGGTCCAATGCTTGTCCGCGTACGTGACCCAATCGTTCTCATACTTCGAGTACGACCCACCCAAGGCCTTGCTCGCCGCTTGCGTAATCGTCGGACCGACGACTTCCGTGGCGATCAGGTAGTTCGGGTCGGTCAGGAGCGCGACAGCCGCGGGCGCCGAGGGAATCGCCTGCGCCGCCATGTTCTGCGAAGCGCGCACCCAGGTGCAACGTGGCCGCTACGCCGGTCGGGATGGCACGTTGTAGAGGAACTGCACGACCACGGAGCGCAGCGATCCGTCCTTGTGCGAACCGGCCGTCGCGGAGACCGCGATGGGGACCTCGACGTTGTTGATGCGCAGCAGGACGTTGCCCAGACCGGTCGAGAAGAGCATGCCAGGCTGGAGCGGGATGCCGTTGGAGACGAGCACCGAGCCGGTGCCGGTCACGGACAGGTCACCATCAGCGGCACCGCCGTCGTCCCGCTGGGCGGAGGCGTCGTGGGGGCCGCATTGACGGTGAGCGGCGCGACGTTGCTCACGCCACCGACGGTGGCCATGACCTGTGCCGAGCCGGCGGACAGGGCGCTCACCAGGCCGGTCGAGCCCACGCTCGCGACCGCTGCACCTGACGAGATGCTCCAGGTCACGGGGTGACCGGAGACGACGGCGCCGTTGGCATCGCGCGCCACGGCCGTCGCCTGCCCGAGCTGGCCAACGGTAAGCGTCGAGAGATTGAGCGAGACCGAAAGCACTGGCCACGCTCACGGTCGACGCGGTCACCGACAGCGGGGCCGACCCCGTGAGGCCGACGATGGTGGCGGAGATGTTCGCCGAGCCACCCAGGAGCGCGGTCACGTAGCCCCGAGAGCCGTCGACCGACGCCACGGCGTTGTTCGACAGACATCCAGGTGACCGTGAGACCCGACAGCGTGTTCCCGACCGAGTCGATCACCGTGGCCGTCGCGGTGGCGCTACCACCCACCGGCAGGGCGCTGTTGGAGA
>JADKAQ010000006.1 GCA_016719105.1 Gemmatimonadota bacterium
GCGGCGCGCGGCAACGTCGCCAAGAAGCGCGACACCTGCGCGTCGAACATGTACGAGGCCCCGGTGACCAGCGTCGCCCTGTCGCGCGGGATGGCGCCGATCACGATCTTTTCTCTCGCCCGCAGCAGCGTGAGGTGCGCGGCGCTCTCCCCGCTCGGGGAAGGCGGCGTAGATGCTGATGCGACGGGAGAAGTTGAACCCCTTCGCCGCCGCCAGGACATCGGCGGGGCGAGCGTCGTGCGCATCCTGCATCGTGCGTCGTTGGGTCATGCCCGGGATTACGGGATCGTGAGGTTGCCCTGCGCGTCGCGCGCAGGTTCGAACTCCAGCGGGAGCGAGACGGTGAAGCCTCGTCCCGAGCCCCGTTGCCGATACCATTCCACGTCTCCCCAACAGCCGGAGAGCCGCCGCGCCAACGCGAGCCCCAGACCCGAGCCGGGATAGCGGCGCGTGACCGAGCCATCGACCTGGCGGAACCTCCTCGAAAACGGTCGCCTGCGCTTCGAAGGGGATCCCGATCCCGGTGTCCGAGACGCGATAATGCACCCGGTCGCCCACCAGCGTCACGCCAATTACGCACGTGCCCGCGCGCGGTGAACCGGCAGGCGTTGCCGAGCAAGGTAACGAAGATGGGCGATTTTCCGGATCCGACTTCATGCGCGGCAGGAACGGGGGGCCTGCCGACCCGCAGCTGCACCGTTCGGCCGCCCCGCCACCGTGGCCACCGACTTCCTGGAGCACCAGCGCCGGGTCGAACTCCTCGACGATGAGCGAGATGTCACCTCGCGCAGCGTCGTGAGCCCAGCAGATTCGATGAGGTCCCACCAACCGTTCGCTGACCGCTTCACGTGCAGCAGGTGGTGCGTTGCCCGTCGGTGAGCGGCCCGGAGAGCTCCTCCTGCAGGATGGAGATGTAGCCCAGCACCGAGGTGAGCGGTGCGCAGCTCATGAGAGATGTTGGCCAGAACTCGTCCTTGGCCCGGCGCGCCCCGACGACGGCGGGCGTACTGTCCTCCAGCCGGCGTTATCCTCGGTGAGCGCCGCGTTGGTCCGCCGCACCGGGCTCGATGAGCGACGCCTTTTCCGCCGTGGCGCCATCTGGTCGGGACCAGGCGCATCAGCCGCGGACTCCTTGCGCGCGACCCCGAGTCGGCGAAGTAGAACGTCACCGCCTCCGCACCTTGTTGGCCGTCTAGCGGAAGGGCGACGAGCGACTTGAAGCCGAGCTCCGACGCCACCTCGACCCAGTCGTCGAGGTCGAATCGGCGAAGACGGGGACCCCGATGATGCGCTTCTCGGCCGCCGTCAGGCCGCTGGGGCCGAAGCCGAGTCGAACGCGCATTTCGCCGAGCCACGGTTGGTAGCGCTCGGGAAGTTGTGTGCGGCCACGAGGTGCATGAGCCGGAGACGCCGTCGACGAGGTACACGGTGGCGAAGGTCGCCCGACCAGCGGACTGACGCGGTCGAGGGAGAACCGGAAGACTTCCCCGGGACGGTCGGCGTTGAGGAAGGGGTGCACGATTTCGCGCACGGCATCAACTCACGCAGCGACTCCGGCGTGGTCGAGGTGGGGAGGACAGGTTTGGTCGATCGCAGCCCGTCGAGGGTCCGCGGACAGTCTTGGGCACGGGCGGGGAGTCCAACGCGGGGAGCGCGCGCCGTGAAGAACAGGCGCGCCGTGATGCCCCGCATTCGACGACGTCCGACGCGTCTCAGAGGGACGAGCGCGGTACGTCATCAGAACGTCGCGGTGATTGACGAGAAGATCCACGAGCGGAGCGCACTTGCCTGGTGGGGAACCGGCCAGGTGTGAACCGCGCGACGCCGCCGTCCGCGCAGGTGACGCCAGCGCCACCGCAGCGCGACGTCGATCTTCTCGCCGACGTCGCGCGACGTCGCGGTGGCGCTCGCGGATCGGAAGATCCCCCGCGACATCGTACGGCGGCGTCGGCCGCCGAAGGCGTTGAAAGGCGTGTGCCGAGGTCCTGATCCGAACGAATGAAGGCGGGGAGAACTGCGTGACGATGCGCTCCCTCCATCAGGTTGCGACGCCCAGGGCGTCAGCGAACCCCGCGTACGCCGCGTGTCCCAGCGGATACAACTGATCCCACGTGCCGCCCTGAGCCGGCACCCCTGTCTCGTGCCGCTCGCGCGGTCGAGGCCAATGGTGACAGACGGCGACCGGGTCGCGCTGGCGACCGACGCGAAAGGTCGGTGGCGAACATCGTCGCCCGTGGCGCCGCCCGTCCCCTCCACGCGTTGGACACCGCCCTCGACCTCGAGGGCAAGATCGGAACGACGATGGGCGTGACGAGGCGCGTCGTCGCGGTGGCCCGTCTTGCCCGCGGAGGGACTCCACCCCGCGCACCGACTTCACCAACACCGCGCTTTCCAACACGCGCCCCCTCTCGCGCCGGCTCGCCATGCGCGACCGTCGTGCCCCAGAGGCGCGTGACGTCGTCGGCGATGCCGCGCCGGAGCGGGAGCATGACGAGCGGACGAACCGAGGAGGCGTTGAACGCCAGCGCTCCGCGCCGAACCTCCACGTTGCCCCCTCGAACACCCGACGCACGTTGGCCCAGTCGAGCGGCGAGATGATGCGTTCGCGCCCCAGGAGCAACTCCTGACGGCCGAACCGCGCCGCGGTGCGCGCGCCGCTCAGCGTGCCCGCCAACTCGACGAAGGCGTTGCCAAGGTCTCCGCGACTGTGATCGAGGGGCGCGCCCCGCTCTGGCAGTTCGCGCCCGGCCACGTCGGCCACGCGCGACCTTCCACGAAGCCGCGGTATCCCTCAGATGGAGGTCGGCGTGCAGGTGCGCGCACCGCGAAAGCACCGTGCGCGTCCCAGTCCCACCACCGAGGAAACGCCGGACCGATCGCCACGACACGCAGTGCCCCCAGGTGAGAGCCACGCGCCGCGCATCGCTCGGCGTCATGGCTCGAGCGGATCCGGCGGATCGCCACGGGGCGCCACCGACCGGGTTTTCGCGAAAGCGGAGGTTCCTCGAAGGGGGGCGCGACGCGCGTGGCGCCGGTTGGGCCTGCCCGGGCGAGGCGATGCACATCCCGCCGGCCAGGGTGCACACGGTCGCGCAGAGCAACGCGGGAATGGCACGCATGGGAAGGGCCTGGACCAGGAAGCGATGAGGAGGATGTCTAACGGGCAGAAGCAGGCGTCCGTGTTGCCGCCACGACGGCCCTTGCCTAGCGCCGCGCGGTCGCCGGGGACGCGCGGCGACTGAAAGCGCAGCACCCCATCCGCGTCGAGCACGCCGATGGGCGTTCGAATGGTCGAAGTCCCCGCTTGGCAGCCGACGGTAGCTGACGACCAGCAGCACGGCGAGCTGTTCCGGCGGCGCACCGCGCAAGGCAGCCACCGCGCGTCGAGCGCCATCGCCCACGTGGCGCCGCAACGTGCCGACCGAATCGCGCGCCGGATCGAACGAGGCGAGACGTAGCGTCGCGCGCGCGCACGCCCGGCGGAAGGCGCGCCGCACCGACCGCATCTCCCGGGTGATGAGCGGGCAGGTCACCGTGCAGGAGGCGTGCACCATCGCGAGTACCACCGTCTCACCGCGTAGCTCGGCGAGCGCGAGCGAGCGGCCGTCGTGGTTGGTCCACCGGCCGGTGAGGCGGTAGAGCGAATGATCGGGGAGGGCCCCCGTCCCGTCCCGCGCCTGCGCCTGCGCCTGCGCCTGCGCCTGCGCCTGCGCCTGCGCCTGCGCCTGCGCGGCGGCGGAGAGTTGCATCAGGGCGCCAGCGATCATGAGTGCCCAGCGCACCGTGTACAGACAGCTTTTCATCGTTTGCCTCGAGGCAGGAGTGGTGCCGCGTCACGCGCCGTGCGGAACCCAAGTGTCGCCAGCGCATACGAGCCTCGCAGCGATCCGCGGACGGCGTAGCGCATGAAGGCCGTGTAGTTGCCGGGATCGGCCGAAAGCGGCAGCGCTCGCCAGCGCAGAACAGGCCGTCATCTGGCGTGCCGTCTGCCGCGACTTCCGCCACTGGTGACGACGGCGTTTTGGAAGCCGTCGACTCGACCCTGAGGGCCCGCCGTGCAGCCCCACTACCCGGTCATCGCTCGTCAGGCGGAGGGTGGCGCTCGCCGCCGCACCCGACACTTGCGCACCAGCCGTCGCCACCAGGAGCGCCCGCAGACGGTTGTTCGTGCCGCTAAGCGCGCGCCGGAAGCGACCGGCTGCCAACTCCCACTCCGCCGTGGTCGGGAGGCGCGCTTTGCTCCACTCGGCGTACGCGTGCGCCGCGAACCACGACACGTTGACCACCGGTGCCGATGCCGCCACGTCGGGTCCCAGCACGGTGTCGCCCATCCAATGCCGCAGATAGGCGGATCGGCCGACAGGCGCGACAGCAAGCGACCGCCGCCACCCCCGGCCTGGCGACGACAAACCGGAGAAAGTCGGCGATGTTTACGGCGCGTTCGGCGAGCTGGTACGCCGCCACCGCTAGCCCCGTGTCCGCGACCCCGCGAGGTAGAACGGCGCACGTGACCTCCGTCACCGTGCGGTAGCGGTGAACGGCGGGCGACCGCGGCGGCGCGCCAGGCGCCGCCGCACATGCAACGAGCATGATCGAGACAGCAGGCAAGCGCACGGACGACTCCAACCGCACGCTGCGCTCCCGTCAGGGTTTCGGGGACGCGCGGCGCGCACACGCCGGACATGCGCAACGACACGAGGTCCGTGGCGCGGTTGCCGAAGTCCGTCCGCACGCACGACAACACGGTCGCGACGTCCTCGTTGCCGAGGGTCAGCGCCGGCATCACGCCGTTGAACTGCTGACCGTTCACCGTGACCTTGCAGCCAGACCGCCCATGACGATGCCGATCGCACGCGCCTGTCCGCCATGAGGTAGTCGATTTGGCGAGCGGCGGGAACGCCCCGGGACCCCTTGCCGCCGAGCTGGTGGCAGGCGGCGCAATCGGCGGCAAAGACCGCGCTTGCCGCGCGCGATGCGCCCGCTGCGTGGGTTCGCCGCCGGGCCGGCGCTCGCCCCCTTCGCCGACGCCTGGATCGCGCACCGCCTTCGGGGAGGTAGACCAGGTCATCCTGCTTGCCCGAGTACAGCCGTCTTGTTCCCGCCCCTCGACCTTCGAGCATGCCTAACGCGCCCTTGTTGAAGGCCCGGAAGATCGAGTGATCCACGAGGATGAAGGTGCCGGCGGACATCGACCTTGAACTCGACGATCGCCGACCCGCCGGCGGAATGAGCGTGGTCTGCACGTTCGGATTGGCCAGATGCCGCCCTCGGCGTAGACCTTGTCGAAGATCTCGCCGATCACGTGGGAAGCTCGACACGAGGTTCGGACCACCGTTGCCCATGTAGATGCGCACGGTCTCGCCGACCTTCGCCTTGAGCGCGTTGTCGCCCGTGAGCGCGCCGACCGAGCCGTTGAACACGACGTACTCGGGTTCCTCGCGCATCGCCTGCTGCATGTCGAAGGGCTGCAGGCCGGTCTCCGCCATGCCGCCCTCCGTATAGAAGTCGCCCTGCATGACATAGAACTCGCGGTCGACCTTGGGCATGCCCTCGGCGGGTTCGACCAGGATCAGGCCGTACATGCCGTTGGCGATGTGCATGCCCACCGGCGCGGTGGCGCAGTGGTAGACGTAGAGGCCCTGGTTGAGCGCCTTGAACGTGAACTGCGACTCGTGGCCCGGCGCCGTGAACGACGACGCCCCGCCGCCCGGACCCGTCACGGCGTGCAGGTCGATGTTGTGCGGCATGCTGCTGTACGGGTGGTTGCTGAGGTGGAACTCGACCTGGTCGCCCGCGCGCACCGCGGATGAACTTGCCCGGCACGGAGCCGCCAAAGGTCCAGAACGTGTATTCACGCCGTCGGCGAGGCGCTTGCGCACTTCGCGCGTCTCGAGGTTGATGACGATCTTGGCGGGTGACGTCCTTGTGATGGGTTATAAACGCGGGGGAAAACGCCACCTGGAGCGTCCCGACGGGCAGGGCAACGCTTGCCGCTGCGCCAGCAAGCGGATCGCGGGACGCCGGCGCGTCAGCCGAGGAACATGCCACCAGGTTTAAGTCCGAGACACGCAGTTGCAAAGCGTCGCCCTGTGCGCGTGCTGCTCCGATGGGTGACGGCGACAGTCCCGTGTCCGCGGGACCGCTGGGTGGAGGGTCAGCCGCTGCGCGAGCGGCAGGGTTGGCGTGCGCGGTAGGGGAGCGGCGACGGCCCGCAAAGATCATATCGATGTGTGAAATACACGTCGGAGATGCTTCTGACGGACGAGAGACCTCCCTGGGATCTCTGTCAGGAACACGAGCGACGCGAGAGACCGGACGACACCACGGCCCCGCGCTGCAATCACACGAAAAGTCGCCCGTGCCCTCGGGCGTTGGACGCGTGCCCGCGTGGTGCGGCAGCACCGCCCACGAGGCCCGAGGTTCAGCCGCCGGAGCCGGATCTCCCTGAGACTCCGTTGGACGGGACGACGCGCGAGCATTGCGGCCGCGCGGCCCGCAACTCGACCATGAACGTCAGGGCGTGCGCCGGCCTTATCGTGTGGATCTGTGCCACCGTCCCGGCGACATCTTCGGGGCGGAGCGCCCATTCCACCTTGAGCGCCAGGGAAAGCTCGTCGCGACCGATCCCGGCATCACCGAGCGAGACCTTGACTCCGTAATCGCGCACCGAAAGCATGAGGTTTCGCTCAGCGCCCGCACGGCGTGTTTGGTCGCGTTGTAGCCGCTCCGGCCGACCGATCGACCGCCGCGCCCTACGATGGACGAGACGATGGACCGTGCCCGGCCCCTTGGCGATCATCCCCGGAGGACGGCGTGCGCGGCGTGGCAGATGGCGTACAGCCGCTGACGTCCATCATCTCCGACCATTCGGTCGGCGCGAGGTCGATGAACGCCTTCTTGTGCAGGACGGCGGCGTTGTTGACGAGGACGTCGACGCACCCCGTTGAGGGCGGTGGTAACGCCGCCGGGTCGCGCTTGAAGGTCGACACCGATGGTGGCGCATCGCCCTGCCTGGGGGCGATCTCCGCACCCAACGAGCGCAGTGCGCATCCGGAGCGGGCGAGGGCGACGATGTCGTAGGACGGGGCGAGGCGAAGGGCGATGGCGCGGCCGATGCCCTTGCTGGCTCCGGTGATGACGGCGGTGGGCATGGGGATTCAGAAGACGGGGAGACGAGAAGACGGGAAGACGAGTCGGAGCAACTACACACGAGTCATCCGTTGAACTATTCCGTGCACCAGCCGAACGCCGAAGCCGAGCGCGTCGAGGCTCACGCGTTCGTCGTGGCCGTGCATGCGATCCTCGTCCTCCTGCGTGAGGGGGAACGGAAGGATGCCGTGGCAGGATCCCCGCCTGCGGAGCGTGGCGGAGTCGGTGGCGCCGGTGCTGAGATACGGACGGTGCGGATGCGGCCGTCGAGCGCGGCGACGCTGTCGACGAGGGCCCGGTACATGGGCGAGTCGATCGGCGACTCCGGCGCGTCGTCGCCGCTGGCGCGCACGCGGAACGACACGTTGGGGTCGCCACCACGGCGCATGCGTTCGATCACATCCTCGATCGAGTCGCCGGGAGCGTGCGGATGTTGAGCGTCGCCTCGGCCTCGGTGGGGATCACGTTGGAGCGCGTCCCGCCGCTGATGA
The DNA here is from genome assembly GCA_016719105.1 of Gemmatimonadota bacterium. Taxonomy (NCBI): domain Bacteria; kingdom Pseudomonadati; phylum Gemmatimonadota; species Gemmatimonadota bacterium. Next base: position 7,641 of record JADKAQ010000006.1, read on the forward strand.
GCGTGGGGAGATGCCGTTGCGCAGCACCGCGTTCATCGACGGTGTCCCCGACAGGGTACGTTCGCCCGTGGCCACGCGCGCCGGGTCGCCAGATGCAACGTCGGCCCTGGCGCGGCGCAGCGTGGCGTCGGGCCAGACGTGCGACAGCGCATCGAAGAACTGCCGCGTCACCGCGCCGAGGGCGAGCGGCTCCTCGTGGGCCGTGATGCGCGATGGCGGTGTCAGGCGGGTGATCGCGTTGCCCCGTGGGGACCGCGCGCGTGCCCGCCGGGGCCGCGCGCCGTGACGATCCCGTTGTGGGCACCTTCTCGGCACACTGCACGGCGGCGTAGAGCGCGCCCGTCGACGACCGCACGCGCCCCCTTCGTTGAGGGCGTACTCGGCCTCCACCAGGTCGCGCCGGTGCTCCAGGACCCAGTCGATCCCGAAGATCCCCCGGGTCCTCGTCGGAGGTGGCCAGGAGGATGACGTCACGCGTGGGGAGGGTCCCGGTGGCGACGATGGCGCGCCTAACAAGGAGCATCGCCATCAGGTTGCAGGCGAGCATCCCCTTGTCGTCGATCGCGCCGCGCCCGTAGAGGTAGCCGTCGCCGGATCTCGGCGCCGAACGGGGACCGACCACTTCGCCGCCTCGACCCCGACCACGTCCATGTGCGCCATCAGGGCAGCGGGCGCTGGGAGCCGTCGCCGCGGATGCGGGCGATGAAGGCGGCGCGCTCGGGCGCCGGCTCGTCCAGCCACGTCTCGACCCCCGCCTCGCGGAGCACCGTATCCAGGTAGCGCGCCACCGCCATCTCGCGTCCCGGGGATTACTTCGTGTCGAGGCGCACCAGCGCCTGGAGGTGGGCGACGGTCTCGTCGATCAGCGGATCGGGGGATTTCCCGGTGCGTCGGTCGTCATCGGGTTCACGGGGGCTGCTTCAAGCCTAGCGAGCGCCCAGGTCACCGACCAGAGGACCACGCGGCGCGCGGCGTCCCGCGAGGGGCGACGAACTGTCGTGCCTCATCCCCTCGCAGGAATCGATGAGACCGCGCACATTGTCGTCAGGTGCCGTTCGGCGCCCCTGCGACGCCTCCTCCACGTCGCGGAACGCCAACGTCGACCTTGTCATCACGTGTCACTCACGGAGGCAGCACAAGCGTGACCTCACCAACTGCTCCGAACCCGCAGGAACGCCCCGACGCCGGGACGCGAGGTTGGCGCCTCGCGTCGCATGCTCGCCATCACCGAGTGGGAGCTCCAGCGCATCCTCCTCGACATCCACGATGGCCCGGTGCAGCACATGTATGCTGGCCCTTTCGCAGCTCGACCTCATGGGAGCCGCGCTGCAGCGCTCGCCCGACGTCGACGCCGAGGTTCTGTAGCGCAAGGACCGCATCCGGAAGCTGCTCGAGGACGGGCTCACCGAGGTGCGCTCCTTCATTGGCGCCTTCCGCGCCCCGGAGTTCGAACATCGCCCGCTGCGCCAGCTCGTGGATGAATTGCTCCTGCAGCACGAGCACCTGACGGACACGCAGATCGCCATCGAGGCCGATGAGAGCTCCCGCAGGAAGACCTCCCGTGCGTATCGCGCCTCTATCGCATCCTGCAGGAAGGGCTCTCCAACGCCCACCGCCACGGCGGCGCGAGCAAGGTGAACGTCTCGTTGCGCGCCGTGCGCACCGGTCCCCGTCCGCGCCTTCGCCCCAGGATGATCGACAACGGCGCCGGCTTCGACACCACCGACGCCCTCGGCGAATCGCACTTCGGGCTGCGCGGGATGCGCGACCGTGTCGAGATGACCGGCGGCTCCCTTTGAACTTTCCAGCGCCCCGACCAGGGGACGCGCGTGACCGCCGAGGTCGACGCCATATGACACCGCGCCTTCCCGCATTCTGCTCGCCGACGACCACGCCCTCGTGCTGGAGGGGCTGCGCTCGCTCCTCGACTCGCAACCCGACATGCAGGTGGTGGGGGCGGCGACGGACGGGGCGCAGGTGATGGACCAGCTGCGCGCCCACCGCCCCGACGTCGTCGTGCTCGACCTCGAGATGGGGACGATGAGCGGGCTCGCCTGCCTCGAACGCATCCGCACCGAGAAGATCCCGGTGCGCGTCCTCGTCCTCTCGGCGTACGGCGACGGGACGTCGATGCGCGCCGCGCTCGACGGCGGGGCCGACGGCTACGCGCTCAAGACCGACCCGCCGCGCAACACGGTCGACGCGATCCGCCAGGTCTATCGCGGGCAGCTCGTCTTCCCGCTGGCGGCAAAGCGCTGGTTGTTAGGCAAGTCGACGTCGTCGGACCCGCGCCAGCTCACCGAGCGCGAGGAGTCGGTGCTCGCGCTGCTGGCCGAAGGGGCCACCAACGCCGAGATCGCGCGACGGCTCCGGGTGAGCGAGAACACCGTCAAGTTCCACCTGCAGAACCTGTACATGAAGCTGAGCGTCGGGAACCGCACCGAAGCCGTGGCGGTGTACCTGCGCGAGCGCGCGCCGCGACGCTAACGCAGTCGTGCAGCCGAGTTGTGGGATGAGGAGACCACGAGCCGTGCGTCTCCTCATCCCTTCATCATTTTCCGAGGTGGGTGCGCCATGGTGCGAAGCGCGGTCCGACTCCTTGGCGCGGCGCTCGTGTGCTGCGCCCTCCCCCTGCGCGTCGTGTCGGCCCAGGGGGGCGCCCCCGATGTGATCCTCACCGGCGGCAAGGTCTTCACCAGCGATCCGGCGAAGCCGTGGGTGCAGGCGATCGCGGTGCGCGGCGACCGCATCGTCGCGGTGGGGACCACCGCCGAGATCGAGCGGCTGGCCGGCGAGCGCACCCGACGGATCGCACTCGAGGGGCGCACCGTCGTCCCGGGCTTCGACGATGCGCACGCGCACGTCGGGCTCTCGGGGCCGCGCTCGGTCGACGTGACCGTCGATCCGTCGCCCACCCCGCTCCGACGCTGCAGCCGCTGCTCGACTCACTCCGCGGCCGTCGCCAGGCGCACCCCAGGATGTGTGGCTCAGTCGAGCGTGGGCGGGCGCGTTCGATGATCCGCGCGCCACGCGCTTCGTCCTCGACTCCGTCGTCCCGACCACCTGGTGTGGATCAACTGCTGGTCGGGGCACGGCGCCGCTCTCAACACGCGCGCCATGCGCGAGACCGGGCTCCTCGAAGCCCCGGACCCGTTAGGCGGGTGGCTCGGGCGCAACGCGTCGGGGCGCACCACCGGACGCATCGACGAATACGCGATCTACGGCACGCAGCGCCGCCTCGGCAAGGCGCGAGGCGACTCGCTCTTCGCGGGGTCGGTGCAGCGCTACGGGGAGCAAGTCCTGGCGATGGGGATCACCTCGGTGCAGGACATGACCGTGGGCTACGAACTCGACCGGGGGCGCGCGCCGTTGCGCGGCGGGCGAGCGCCATGCGCCCCCACCATCGGGTGATTCGCTTTCCCCCATCGCGGCGGGCCCGCGTCATCTCAAACGACTGGCGCGTGAGCGGTGCCGACACCGCGCTCGCCCCCACCACGCACATCTCCGGCGTGAAGTGGGTGCTCGACGGGACGCCGGTGGAACAGCTCGCTCATGCGGCGGCCGTGCCGCCGGGGGTGGTACGGGCGGGCCAATCCCCTTCGACACCCTGCGCGCATCGTGCGCGACGCGCTGCGTCGCCGTGAGCACCCTGCTGCACGCCGTTGGGGACAGCACCATCGCCCTCGTCATCGCGGCGATGCGCGCCGAGGGGCCGGACAGCGCCTGGCGCGCGCTGCGGCGCGCGGCTCGAGCACGCCGACGCACTCGGCCGCGACCAGCTCGCCGACATCAAGAAGCTGGATCATCGTCGTGCAGAACCCGGCGCACCTGGCCATCCCCGAGATCATGCACGCGCGATGGGGGCCGAGCGACTGCGACGCATCGACATGATGCGCCTGCTGCTCGACTCCGGGGTGACGCTCGCCATCGGCAGCGACGGTCCCGCTGGAGCCGGGGCTCAACGTGATGCTGGCGACACTGCACCCTAACGTCCCGACCGAGGCACTCACGCGCGAGCAGGCGGTGATTGCCTACACACGCACAGCGGCGTTCGCGGCCTTTGCCGAGCGGGAACGCGGGACGATCGCGCCGGGAATGCTCGCCGATCTCGTGGTGCTGTCGCAGGACCTGTTCACCGCGACGCCCGACAAGCTACCGGCGACGATGAGCGTGCTGACCATGCTTGGCGGCCAGGTCGTTCTTTGCACGAGAGGCTAGGGACGGCCAAGGACAAGGACTAGGTCGACGTTGGACCCTGGGGAAAAGCAGGACACAGAGGTTCACTGAGGAAACACAGAGGTTCACAGAGGAAGTCCGCGTTTGAACCGGTATGAACCGGTTGAGTGGTGAGCCTTAGCCCGGGTTGATGGGTGAGCGGAGCGCCTCGGTGAGCGGGATGAAGCGACGGGCGGACAGGTCGACGGACCCCAACAGGAGGTCCGCGAGGTACACATCATGGCACGTGGCGGACACGGGAGCGAGGCCTAACGTGTAGCCGGTGAAGGCTTGGGAGATGTAGATGTCGTGCTGCTGCCACCAAATGAGGCCGGCCTGAGTGACCCGGCGCGCGACGAAATGCGATGGATAGACGAGGGGCGGGGGGCCGCCGCGGGGGTAGGGCGTGGCCGAGGACTGGTACCGACTCGCCGGCGGCTGGTCGTCTAACGCGGCGTGGGGTCGGACGGTGTTGTACTCGGCCCGCCAGGCGTCGAAACGCGCCTGCTGCGCGCGCCGCGTCGCCGCTGGGGGGCTCGTGGCTTCGGCCTTGAGCGTGCGATGGAGCCGCTCATGGCGCCCATTGTGCTCGGGATGCCCGGGGACGGTGAAGCGCGGGGTGATGCCGAGCGCGGCGAACCAGCAGCTCAGACGGGAGAGCCCGCGCGGGGCGTGCACGGCGCCGAACGGGGCGCCGTTATCACTGAGGATCGCGAGCGGCAGGCCATAGGTGCGGAAGCACCGGGCGAGGACCCGCTGCGCGGCGGTCGTCCCAGGCGCGGGATGCGCCACACACGCGAGCAGCATGCGCGTCGCCGCATCGACGATGGTGAAGGGATAGCACCAGCGGCCATCGCCGGTGCGGAACTGGCCCTTGTAGTCGAGCGTCCACAGGTCGTTGGGCGCGGCGGCGTGCGCCGGGCCCCGGTCCGTGCGATCGAGCCGCGCGCGCGGGCGCCGCCGCCGGGGCGCCAGCAGGCCCGCCTCGGCGAGGAGCGTGGTGATGGTGCTCGGCGCCGGCCACGCGAGCGCGGGGGCGGCGGCCTGACACGCCGCGCGCAGCTTGCGCGCTCCCCAGGTGGGATGGGCGCGGCGACACGCGAGGAGGGCGGCGCGTTGCGGCGCCGGCGTGCGGTGCGGGCACGTCGCCGGTGCATGCGAGCGCTCCGCGAGGCCGGGGAGCCCCAACGCGCGGAAGCGGGCCAGCCATTTCTGGCCCGTCTTCTCGCTGATGCCATAGGCAGCGCACACGGCCACGATCGGGCGCACGCCGCGCAGCGCCTCGGCGACGAACTGCAGACGGATCGACATGGGATCAGGCACACTCCAGGGCATCAGTCCCTCCGGTCGGTGCCGGAAAGCCTACGCCCGATGCGGCGCGTCCTCACCCATCAACCCGGTCCAGTGCTCACCACTCAACCCGGTGTATACCTTTCGCCGATCTCCTCCGTGAACCTCTGTGATGCCTCAGTGAACCTCTGTGTAGAGCTTTGGGGTCGCCTCACCCCGTCGCACTGACGGCACGCCGGGGGCGTCGGCAAGGGGATACGTCTAGTCCCCTATCCGTCCGGGCAGCCCGGCACCCCCCGATGGGTCATGGTGTGCGTCTCGCGCGGGATAGAGCTTAGGCGTGGGCTTGTGAAATAATTCACATGACGGACTCGGGCACGCCCGAGCGCCACCATCCTACCTCTACGCGCGACCTCGGGGACGATTCATGGCGGACACTCTGGAGCACGCGGCGCCGACGGCGCCCCCAAGAACCGCTTTCGGGCGTCGGGGGTCACCCCGTACGCGGAAATGGGCTACTGGCAGCCCGACTACGAGCCCAAGCCGACCGACATCCTCTGCGCCTTCCGTCTCGTCCCCCAGGACGGCGTCGACGCGATCGAAGCCTCGGCGGCCACCGCCGGTGAGTCGTCTGACCGCCACGTGGACGGTCGTCTGGACCGATCGCCTCACCGCGCACGAGAAGTACCAGGCCAAGTGCTACCGCGTCGACCCGGTCCCGGGCACCGACCAGTTCATCGCCTACATCGCCTACGACCTCGACCTGTTCGAGGAAGGGTCGATCGCCAACCTGACGTCGTCGATCATCGGCAACGTCTTCGGCTTCAAGGCGCTCAAGTCGCTCCGCCTCGAGGACATGCGCATCCCGCCCCACTACACCAAGACCTTCCAGGGGCCGGCGCACGGGATCGTGATGGAGCGCGAGTACCTCAACAAGTACGGGCGCCCGTTGTTAGGCGCGACCACCAAGCCCAAGCTGAACCTCTCGGCGCGCAACTACGGGCGCGTGGTCTACGAAGCCCTGCGTGGTGGCCTCGACTTCGTGAAGGACGACGAGAACATCAACTCCGCAGCCCTTCGCTGCGCTGGCGCGATCGCTTCCTTTCTGCATGGAGGCGGTCAACAAGGCGCAGTCGGTGACGGGCGAGGTGAAGGGGCACTACCTCAACATCACCGCCGGAACGATGGAGGAGATACGAGCGCGCCGACTTCGCCAAGGAGCTCGGCAGCGTCATCGTCATGATCGACCTCACCATCGGCTACACGGCCATCCAGTCGATGGCGAAGTGGGCGCGCAAGCACGGGGTGATCCTCCACCTGCACCGCGCCGGCCACTCCACCTACACGCGGCAGAAGACGCACGGCGTCTCGTTCCGCGTGATCTCGAAGTGGATGCGCCTGGCGGGGGTCGATCACATCCACGCGGGGACGGTCGTCGGCAAGCTCGAGGGCGATCCCAGCACCACCAAGGGCTACTACAAGACGCTGCGCGACAACCACGTGCCCATCGACCCGACGCTCGGGCTCTACTTCGAGCAGGACTGGGCCTCGATGCCGGCGGTGATGCCCGTTGCGTCTGGCGGCATCCATGCCGGGCAGATCCACCAGCTCCTGCACTTCTGGGCGAGGACGTGGTGCTCCCAGTTCGGCGGCAGCACCATCGGCCACCCCGACGGCATCGCCGAAGGGCGACCGCCAATCGTGTGGCCGTGGAAGCGATGATCCAGGCGAGAAACGAAGGACGCGACTACCTGAATGAAGGCCCCGACATCCTGGCCGCCGCCGCGCAGTGGTCCCCTTCCCTGCGCAAGGCGCTGGAGATTTGGAAGGACATCACGTTCGACTTCCAGAGCACGGATGTGCCGGATGCGGTAGTCACCCCAAGCTAGGTCGGTGGACCCCAGCGTTCGCTGGGCTGCTCGCTTCGCCCGCATCTTCTCGTCGTCTCGTCCTCTCGTCCTCTCGTCCTCTCGTCTTCTCGTCTTCTCGTCTTCTCGTCTTCCCGATAGCCATGCGCATCACCCAAGGCACCTTCAGCTTCCTCCCCGACCTCACCGACGATCAGGTGAAGGCCCAGGTGCAATACTGCCTGGACAACGACTGGCCGATTTCCATCGAGTACACCGACGACCCGCATCCGCGGAACGTGTACTGGGACATGTTCGGCCTTCCTATGTTCGACATCCGCGACGCATCGGGGTCATGCTCGAGCTCAAGGCGTGCCGCGAACGGTATCCCGAGCACTACATCCGCATCAGTGGCTACGATCGGTCGCCGGGGCGGCAGACGACGGCGCTCTCGTTCATCGTGCAGCGGCTGACGGCACGAGCCGGGCTTCCGCCTCGACCGCCGGAAGCGAGTGACCGCCAGGTGCGGTACTCGACGCACAGCTAGCCGCCACCGACGCCCCGGCGGGCGAGCGGTACGGGCGTTCGCGTTAGGCACCGGCGCCCCCAGTGACCGGAATTCCCGACCCGACGTCCCCCTCCGCGACGACCAGCGCCATCCCCGGCCGCCCATGTCGTCCCGCCGAGGGTCGCGCGTTCCCAGCAACCAGATCGACCTCGGCGCCGCCTACCGCGATTCGCAGATCCAGGAGCTGCTCGACGAGATCGACCGCGACCTCGTCGGGCTCGTCCGGTCAAGACACGCATCCGCGACATCGCCTCGCTCCTGCTCATCGCCAAGCTGCGCGAGAACGCGGGACTGGCCACCGATCGCCCCACCCTGCACATGTCGTTCACTGGTCGCCCCGGAACGGGGAAGACGACGGTGGCCATGCGCATGGCGAAGATCCTCCATCGCCTGGGCTTCGTGCGGAAGGGGCACCTCGTCGTCGCGACGCGCGACGACCTCGTGGGGCAGTACGTGGGACACACCGCCCCCAAGACCAAGGAAGTGGTGAAGCGCGCGATGGGGGCGTGCTGTTCATCGACGAGGCGTACTACCTCTACCGCCCCGAGAACGAGCGCGACTACGGGCAGGAGGCGATCGAGATGCTCCTGCAGGTCATGGAGAACCAGCGCGACGACCTCGTGGTCATTCTCGCCGGCTACAAGGACCGGATGGATACGTTCTACGGCTCCAACCCCGGCTCTCACTCCCGCATCGCGCACCACATCGACTTCCCCGACTCCACGATCGCACGGAGCTGATGACGATCGCCGAGTTGCTGCTGGCGGGGCAGCAGTACCGCCTGGATGCGGAGTCGCGGCGCGCCCTCGACGAGTACCTCGAGCGCCGCATGGTGCAGCCGCACTTCGCCAACGACCGCTCGGTGCGCAACGCGCTTCGATCGCGCCAAGCTGCGGCCAGGCGAGCCGCCTCGTTTCCGGCGGGGGATCATCACGGCTGAGGAGCTCACGCGCATCGACGCCGCCGACATCCGGCAGAGTCGCGTCTTTCTCGACGCCCCCGACAGCGCGAGGGGCCGCGAGCGACGACGGGCGCTGAATCGGCGAGCGCCCTTGTGCCGTGCCGCGAGGGTGCCGTAGCATCGCGCACCGTCCCTCGCCCGACTCATCGTCCCTCGCCCGCCGGTACCTTGCGCGACCTCAGGGAGCGCGAGCTGCAGATCCTGCGTCTCATCGCCGACGGCATGAGCGACCGCGCCATCGCGTCGCGTCTCAACCTGTCGGCGGAGACGGTGCGCTGGTACAACAAGGAGCCGTATCTCACCCTCGGCGTCACCAGCCGCACGCAGGCGGTCCGTCGGGCGGCGGCGCTCGGGCTGCTGGATCTCCCCATCGCCCCGGCGGGAGGCGACGCGCCTCCATCGGCGGTGGTGGCGGCCGGGGCTCTGGCGCACGTCTCCCGCTCGCCGATCCAGTACGTGGAGCGCGGCGGCGTCTACATCGCGTACCAGGTCGTCGGGAGCGGTCCGGTCGACCTCCTCTTCTTCCACGGCTTCATCTCGCACCTGGAGATCGGGTGGGAGAACCCGGAGTACGCCGCGTTCTTCGAGCAGTTGGGGCGCGTGGCCCGCGTCATCCTGTTCGACAAGCGCGGCGTGGGGCTCTCGGATCGTGTGCGCGGAGCGCCGACGCTGGAACAGACGGTCGGTGATGCGGTCGCCGTGCTCGACGCCGTCGGGTCGAAGCGCGCCTTCGTGCTGGGGACCTCCGAGGGCGGGGCCGCCTCGTTGCTCCTGGCGATGCAGCACCCGACACGTGTGCGCGGGTTGCTCCTGCTGGGGGCGACCGCGCGTGTCGCACGCACCGGCGCCGAGCCCGCGTGGGCCGCGCCGCGGGAGGAGTTCGACCGACGCATCGAGGCGTTGCAGCAGTCGTGGGGGCAGCCGTGGTCCATCGAGCGATTCGCCCCCACGCGCCTACACGATGAATCCTTCAAGGCGTGGTGGTCGCGCCTCCTGCGCGGCGCGTCGAGCCCGTCGGCGGTGCGCGCCGTGATGGAGGTCGCGCGCGACGTGGACGTCAGCGCCCCTCCTGCCGCAGCTGCGCACCCGCACGGTCGTGCTCCACCAGCGCGACGATCGCGTGGTCCCGGTGGAGGCGGCGCGCTTCCTCGCCGCACAGATCCCGGGGGCGCGCCTCCTGGAGTTCCCAGGCGCCGACCACATCTACTTCGTCAACGGCGAACCGTTCGTCCGCGCCATCGCCGAGTTCCTCGCCGAGCCTGACGAGGCCCAACTCGCCGACACCTGGCTGGCGATCATCGTGCACGTGCACGGTCGCGGCACCGCGCTCGGCAGACCAACGCGCGATTGCCGACGCGTTCCGCCCGCGTCGCGAGCGCCTCGACCCAGACGGGTGGACGGCGCTCTTCGACGCGCCGAGCCGCGCGATTGCCTGCGCGCGCCGGCTCCGCGACCTCGGGCGCGGACGCATCGGGGGGATCTCGCTCCACATCGGCGAGCGTCGCACGTCTGACGGCGTCGCGGTGGGGATTGCCGGCGATGTGGCGCAACAGCTCGCCCCTCGCTCGCCGAGCCGGGAGACGTCGTGATCTCGGAGACGCTGCACGATGTCCCTCGTGGGGAGCGGCATCACCCTCGAACGTTTCGCCCCGCGCGCGTCGACCGGAGACGCGACGCAGTTCGGCTGGCGCCTGGCCGACTGAGTTCAGGGGGCGTGGGTGGCGCCGCGCCACCTACGGGCGCGCAGGCGACCGCCCCCACGCAGCTCCCCAAATCGTGGTGCGTTCCCCCCACCCGGGGTGAGACGTTGACCTCCAGCCGCGAGCGCATCACTCACTCGACTGGAGACACCCGTGCAGACGCGTCACCTCACCTCGTGCCTTGCCGTCGCCGCCCTGTTGGTGGGCTGCGACGACGCCAATTCCCCCCGTGTCCGAGGCCCGTGCAGATCGCCATCCAGCAGTGCCTCACCAGCCAGACCACCTCGGCCGGCACCTTCCAGCTGTCCGGCGCGGCTGCGCGACAACGGCACGACCACCGAGGAGCTG
>JADKAQ010000007.1 GCA_016719105.1 Gemmatimonadota bacterium
GCGCTGGACTATGACGCGCTGCACCCGCTGGTCGGTCAAGCACCCCCCGAAGCGTTTTCCTGGCGAGCCGTCTGACGCTTAGGTGAAAACATGATCGCCGGCGCCTGCCCCGATGGCGAGGCGTGGGGAACAGTGCTGACGGGCGGCAGTCGCGGCGCCGCCCGATCCGGTGCTCAGCCCGCGCTGTCATGCAATTCACAGGGCGCGCCTCAACCCCGCCGAGCGGTTGCTGCGGCGCCGAGACGACGGCGAGGCGCTGGTGGCCTGGAACGGGGAGGCGGCGGGGAGCCGATGACAGCCGCCGAAGGCGCCGACTCTGGCGGGTTGGCATTTTGCCGCCGGGGCGCTGCGGGCGCGGGGCGTGGGCCGGGGATCGCCGGGCGCGCCTTCCTCCACCAACATCCCCGAGGCGGTCATCGCCATGCTCACGGCAGCCAGCCTCAGCGCCATCTGGTCGTGCTCTTCCCGCCGCAGAGTCAACACGTTGCTCGACCGATTCAGACAGATTGCCGCCGCAGGTGCTGCCGGTGGCCTCGGCAGCTACCTTCGCCAGCAAGTCGGTCGGCACACACGGGCGCGCGTATCCGACATCGCGGCGCAGATCCCGGCGATCAGGCGGGTGGTGGTCGTCCCCTACCTGCGCGGAAGCCAGATCGGTGATGGCATTCGCGATGCCCTCCAGTGGAGGATGGCTTGCAACTGGCGACGCGTGGCGCGAGCCCTGCGGCGGTCGCCCTGCGGACTTCACGCGACTCCCGTTCGATCATCCGTTGTACATCTGTGTACTCGTCAGGCACCACCGGCCTCCCCAAGGGCGCAGGGTGCACGGGCCGGCGGGTTGCTCCTGCAGCACCGCAAAGAGCACCTGCTGCACACCGACCTCCGGGCCGCGCGACCGCGTGTTCTACTTCACCACCTGCGGGTGGATGATGTGGGACTGGCTGGTGAGCGCGCTGGCGGTGGGGGGCGACGGTCATCCTGTACGATGGCGCCGATGGCGACGGCTGCGGCGGAGACGGGAGACGGGAGACCCGGGAGACGCGAGTCGCGATGCGCGCCTGGTGCCGACGCCCGTCTCGTCTCGATCGCTCCTGCGGACCATGGCGGAGCGGGAGACGGCTGACCGCTTTGGGACGTCGGCGAAGTACCTCACGCTCGCCGAGAAGGAGGGGCTGGCCCGGGGCGATCACGACTTGTCGGCGCTGCGGACCGATCCTCTCCGGGGTCGCCGCTGGCGCTCGCCGTCGTTGGACTATGTGTATCGCGACATCAAGGCGGACGCTGGCTCAGCTCCATCTCGGGTGGGACCGACATCATCTCCTTTGCTTCGTGTTGGGCAACCCCGGCAGGGCTGGTGTGGCGGGGCGAGTTGCAGGTGGCGGGGCTGGGGATGGCGGTCGAGATCTTTTTCGGCGACGATGGTCGCCCCGTGGCGTCGGGGCCCGGAGAGCTGGTCTGCGCGCCCGTTCCCCAGCAGTTAATCCGGCGCCTGGAACGACCCCGACGGCGCCGGCACCGCGTGGCCTACTTCGACACCTACCCTGGGACCTGGCGCCATGGCGACTGGATCGAGCGCACCGCGCACGGCGGTACGTCATCACCGGGCGAGCGACGCCACGCTCACCCGGCGGTGCGCATCGGGACGGCGGAGATCTATCGGCAGGTGGAGCAGCTCCCGAGATCGTGGAGAGCCTGGTGGTGGGGCAGGAGATCGGCCCGGCCAACGATCGTGTGGTGCGCATCGTCCTGTTTGTCCGATTGCGCGAGGGGTAGCCCCTCGACGACGCGCTGCGTCAGCGCATCGTGCGCCAGGTCCGCGCCAACACGTCGCCCCACCACGTTCCCAAGGTCATCGTCGCCGTCCCCGACATCCCGCGCACGATCAGCGGCAAGATCACCGAGTTGGCAGTGCGCGACGTGATACACGGCCGTCCGGTCAAGAACACCGATGCGCTGGCCAACCCGGGGCGCTCGAGCACTTTCGCGACCGGCCGGAGCCCGACGCGGATCGCTGCCGCGCGGGAGCTGGCGGTTGGCGATGCACTCGCGCACGCGCTGCGCCACGCGCTCGACCGCGGTGCGCAGCATCTTTTCCCGTGACCGCGACATGTTGACGAAGATCAGGCGTGCCATGCCGTAGGCGCCGGCGACGACGGCGGCGAAGAGGGGCCGGCGATCAGGAGCGCGCCCTTGGTGACGCCCATCGTGATGCCGGAAAGGCACCCGCCTACCCTGCCGCCCACGCCGCCGGTGATGCCACGGAAGATCCCACCGGAGAGCCGCGACCGGTCCTCGAAACCGCGAATGACGGTCCGCCCCGCACGCGTCGACACCGAGAGCTGCAACTTGCGCTGCGCGGTCGGACTGGCGTACGACGTCCAGGTGACGCTTCGCCCGATCGACTGCGTTGCCCACGTCGCCCACTGCGGCGGATCTCGTCCGCGACGTCCTCGAGGTCCAGATCGCTCAGTCCCCGTCGACGACGGCCTCGAACTCGAGCTTGGTGCGCGCCCGCCAACGGGTTACCTGCCGCACCGCCACCCCTCACGCACCACGCCCGGTGTCTCGGCGCTCCCCACGCCACGTTTCGGCGAGCGCGCTCCACGTACTTGTCGCCGATCCGCGTCGCGCTGCCATGCGCACCCTCGTCCACCTTTGTACCCGACGTCTCGCTCACCGGTTCGCGACGCGACCCCAGGCGACGCGAGCACCGGTGGCGGGGTGAGTTGGCCCGTCATCTCTCTCCTGCAGCAGCGCCGCGCGTTCCCAGATGGCGTGCGCCTCCGTGGCGACACGACCACGCGCGACGCGGCCGGCGCATCGAGCGGAATGTCCGGGCGCCGCGGCCGCGAGCGCCGCGACGACCTCGCTGGCCTCGGCATAGCGCAACGCGCGGTCCTTGAGGAGCAGGCGATCGACGATCGCCGCGAGCGGCTCGGGACGGTCGGTGCGATGCTGCGGATCGGTGGAGGCTGGCGCGTCACGTGCGCCACGAGCACCGCCGACGGCGTCTCACTCTCGAAGGGGAAGCGCCCCGTGAGCGCAAAGAAGGCCAGCACGCCGAGGGAGTACAGGTCGCTGCGGCCATCCACGTCGGCACCCGAAACCTGTTCGCTCATGCAGAACACCGTGCCGAGCACGGTCCCCGTCTGCGTGAGCGACGCGGACTGCGCCGAGGCGCGCGATCCCGAAGTCGGTGACCATCGCCCGCGACCCCGTGGCGTCGAGCAGCACGTTCTCGGCCTTCACGTCGCGATGCACGACGCCGCGCACATGCGCGTAGCCTAACGCCGACGCGACCTCGATCAGCAAAGCGGAGCAGTTCGGCCGGGGCGAAGGGACCCGCTCGGCGCACCCGCTGCGCGACCGATTCGCCGTCGACGTAGCCCATGACGAAGAAGACGAAGTCGCCCAGTTCGTCGGCGCGATGGATCGGGACGATGCTCGGGTGGGTGAGGGCGGCGGCCGTGCGCGCTCACGCAGGAAACGTTCGCGGATGACCGGCCGCTGGCCAGATGGTACGGGAGGGTCTTGATGGCGACCGGGCGGTCGAGCTTGAGGTCGCGCGAGATAGCGATCCCCATCCCCGCGCCCGATCTCGCGCTCGAGGCGGTACTGCCCATCGAGTGCGGTGGCAAAAGCGAGGGTGTCGGGGCGTGGAGCGGTCATGAGGTGGGGTGGAGGGAGGCGTTCCCAGACGTACCGCAGCGGCGGTCGCGACGGAGCCCTTCGAAAGGTGACGGGGATGCGTCGCATGACGCGAGGGGGCGTGGCGCGACGGGCGGGCCGGTTGTCCGGCGTGCGTCCCGACCGCGCGCCACGTCCGGGGTGCTGGCTCGACTGGCGCGCGGCGCCGCGCCGCTCGATCATGATCGCCATGGAAACTCCCACCGCATCGACCTCACCGCCCGGACGACGTGCCGTCCACGGCGCCGCCCGATCCCGCCGCGCGCCGGTCGTCCGTCTGGCACCGCCCGGTGAGCTACCGGGCGCAGTGCTGGGTGGCCTGGTTGGGGCTCACGGCCTTCGGCCTACGTGGCGTGATCGCGGTGCGACAGGGCGAGGCGCCGGACGTGGAGCGGGTGGTGGCGGTCGTGCTGAGTGTCGCGGGGATCGACCTGCGCGGGCGGAGGTCGAGCGATAAGTCGCACCTGCGGTACCACCGGACCGCAGGGCCGGTTCCGGGCACGTGGTCCTGAGGCACGTGAATGTCGCAAAGTGTCCCCGGTATTTCGTGTTACGTCATCGGTAGGACTCAAGTCCTTACCAGGTGGCCGAGACTCCTTCTTCACGGGATCGCACCCGGCGCCTCCCCGCACGTACGCCTGCAAACGGTCGATCCGGCCGCGTCCCCACTCTCTTGAAACGGCCAGCACGACACCCGCGGTCCGCCTTCACGCTCATCGAGCTCCTCGCCGCGATGACGATCGTGGGCATTCTCGCGAGTATCGCCATCCCGAAGTACTCGGACCTCGTCGAGCGCGCGCGTCGCCAAGGCGATCGGGGATCTCAAGGCCATCACCACCGACCTGCTGTCGACCGACTCGCTCCCGAGTTCCCTCGCGGTCATCAAGCGGAATACGATGCTCGACCCGTGGGGGCGACCCTACGTGTATCTCAAGTTCCCGCCGTCCAAGGGGAAGGCGCCGCCGGGTGGGGCGCGCAAGGACCGCTTCCTCGTCCCCATCAACAGCGCCTTCGATCTCTACTCGTTGGGGAAGGACGGCAATAGCGCCGCTCCGCTCACGGCTGCCGCGTCCCGGGACGATGTAATCGTTGCCAACGACGGCGGTTTCGTCGGACTCGCCAGCAACTACTAGGCGCCCCGTGCAGCTCGGATTCCTTCGCACGCGCGTGGGCCGGCGCTTCCTGGTCAGCAACCTGCTCGCGGCCTTGTTGCCGCTGACGGTGGTCGCGGTCGTGCCGTACCGGTACGTGCGGGCCGAGTTGCGCGACATGGCGGAGGCGCGCGTCAGTCGCCTATCCAAGTCGCTGGCCTTCTCCACGCTCTCCGCGCTGGCCACTGCCTCGCACGACGCGGGCAACGACCTCCGTCGCGAAGGGGACGCGATCGAGCCGGCCTTCACCAGCACGGCTTTGCCAGGCGCGACGCCGCCGAGGGCGTGCCGCTGGAGATCGACGACAGCACGAGGGTGCGCGCGCTGACGAGCGCAGAAACTGAGCACCTGCGCTCGGGGCGCCCGCTCCTCGTGCTCACGGGCGACGGCGACGACGCGCGCGTGCTGCTCGCGCGGGCGCTACTCCCGTGGGGGCGACCCGGCATGCCGACGGCCTGGGCGCGCGTCAGCCCGGCCATTCTGTGGACGGGAATCGAGGAGGCCATCGCCGGCGAGGAGGCGTCGTATTGCGTCTTCGAAGTGCGCTCGCTGACGCGTGTTCACTGCTCGCCCGAGCTGGCAGGGGAGGGGGTGGCCCTGGCCCGTTCGCGTGCGGCCGTGAACGACCTGGGTGATCGCAGTGCGACGCTCGAGGGCGAGCGTTTCGTCGCCACGCGCGACGTCTTCCTGCGTCACGAGTTCGGCGCGCGGGAGTGGCGCGTCGTCGTCCTGCAGCCGACCGCCATCTCGTATGCCACGCTCGACAAGTTCGTGCGTGTCTCCCGGCTGCTTGTGATTGGGGTTCTGGTCCTGGTCTTCCTCGTGAGCCACTACCAGCTGCGCCGCACGACGGAGCCGTTGGCCCGATTGCAGGAGGGGACGCAGCGACTGCAGGCGGGAGACTTCGGAACGCCCGTCGTGGTGGGCACCACCGACGAGTTCTCCGATGTGGCGCAGTCGTTCAACACCATGGCGCACACGCTCGATCGGCAGCTCGTGCTCCTGCGCAACCTCGACGCGATCGACGAGTCGGCGCTCAGCACCCGCAACACGCACCAGGTGGTCGAAGAGGCGCTGCGACGATTCTGCAAGCTTCCGGGGTGCACGCGCGTTGCCGTCGCGGTGGCCACCGGCGCGCGTCCCGTGACGCTCGACGTCACGACGCTCGACCTCTCCGCCCCGCTGGCACGCACGACCCGCCTGACGCCCTCCGATGCGGAGTTGGCCGAGCTGTTGGCGCATCCGCGGCAACTCGAGTGCCCCCCCGGGGCCGCCCGCCCCTCCTATCTCGCGGCGTGGCGCTCGATCGCGGTCGAGGGGGGGACGCTGCTCCTTCCGCTGGTGCATAACGAGGAATTGCTCGGCGTCATCGCCCTGGGCCTGCCCGCAACGATCACGTCGCAGCGCCAGACGATCGACGACGCCCGGCGCATGGCCGACCGCGTGGCGCTGGCGCTGGCGCAGGTGCGACTGGTCGACCGCCTCGATGCGCTGTCGGCGGGAACGATCACCGCGTTCGCGCGTGCGATCGACGCCAACTCGCCGTGGACGGCGGGGCACTCGGAGCGCGTGACGCGCGTGGCCGTGGGGATCGGCCGCCAGATGCAACTGTCCGCCGCCGAGCTGGACACGCTCCAGCGCGGCGCCCTGCTGCACGACATCGGGAAGATCGCCGTGCCGCCGGCCATCCTCGACAAGGCGGGGCCGCTCACCGACGACGAGTGGGTGGTGATGCAGCGGCACCCGGTGGTGGGGTGCGAGATTCTCGCCCCCATTCAGGCACAGGCGGATACCCTCCCGCTCGTCCGCTGGCACCACGAACGCATGGATGGGACCGGCTACCCCGATCGCCTCGCCGGGGATGCGATTCCGCCGCTCGTCCGCGTTCTCGCGGTCGCCGACGTCTTCGACGCGCTCTCGAGCCAGCGTCCCTATCGCGCCGGGCTCTCCCTGCCGGCGGCGTGCGAGATCATCAAGCGCTCGTCCGGCAGTCACCTCGATCCGCGGGTGGTGCCGGCCTTTCTCGACTTGGTCCGCGCGGGCGGCGTCGTCCCGGACCCCACAACCCTCGAATCGTCCTCGCTCGCCGCCTCGGTGGCGCGCGCGCGCGCGAACCTCATCCGTCCCTGCTATGAGCCGGTCTCCAACGCCTCGATCGACCCTGCCACACGCGGCGAGCGCCACCACGAGCACGAGCGCCACCACGAGCACGAGCGCCAGCGCGAGCACGAGCGCCAGCGCGAGCACGAGCGCCAGCGCGAGCAGCGACGGCCGACCCGACGCCGGACACCGAATCAAGGGTGGCGCCTACCGTGGCGCCGGCCCGCCGCGGCGCGCGGGCACGCCGGCACTGGGCGGCACGCCGGTCCTCGGCGGCACGCCGGTCCTCGGCGGCACGTCGAATCGCGGCGGCACGCCGATGCGCGCCGGGACTCCGGTCCGATTGGGATCGGTGAAGGACGGAGACCTCGCGACGCCGATGCCGCTCAACGACTTCATGACCGAACTCGGCGTGGTCATGCAGTTGCCGCGGAAGAAGACAACCGTGGCAATGCCGGTCATTCCGGAGGCGTTGCCCGAGCTCCGGCGGGGACGGGCGGTCGTCCTCCCGACCGTGGCGGTGCTGATGGGGCTCGTGGCGCTCTGGTCGCGCGTGGAGTCGCCCGGTGCAGCGCGACCTCCGGCGCGCTGCGCGGCGAGTGGGTGACCGTGCACCCGCAGTATCGCGGGCGACGGCTCTCGTTCACGACGAACGGAGTCGGGATCGCGCTGCGCGACGGCGTCGTACCGGCACTGCATCCCGTGCGCGCGGTCACGAGCCAGCAGCGGGGCGATACGACGCGACTCACGATTCGCTACGACGACCATGGGGTGATGCAGGACTTTCGGGTGGTGCTGGTGAGCGGCACCCGTCCAACGGTGGAGCTGTCCAATCCTCCGGGGTGTACTGGGTTCCGGCGCGCGAGGCGCTACCGGCGGGTTCGTCGAGCGGCTCGTCCACGGGGTCAACCACGGGGTCAACCGCGGGGGCGTCCACGGGGGCGTCCGCTGGCTCGTCGACTTCACCGCCTAAGTGACCACGCGGCAAGGGGTTAGTCCGGTCTGACCACCGGGCGCTGTTGCGGTGCGCACGTTAGCTTGGCGCCAGCGATTCGCGACATGTCCGCTCCGGGATTTCGCGCCCGGGGACATCCACACTCGTCCGGTACCGCGTCATGGCCACGATCAGCGCTCCGATCCCCGAGACCGCGCACGACACCTTTCCGATCAACGGCACCGACTACATCGAGTTCTACGTCGGGAACGCCAAGCAGGCCTCGCTCTACTACCGCGCCGCCTTCGGCTTCCAGATCGTGGCCTATCGCGGCCCTGAGACCGGCACGCGTGATCGCGCGAGCTACGTGCTGCAGCAGGGGAAGATCCGCTTCATCCTCACGACCGCGATCCGTCCCGACCTGAGCCCCGAGGCCGCGTTCATCGCCGAGCACGTGCACAAGCACGGGGACGGCGCGACCTGGCGATGTGGGTGGACGATGCGCGCGACGCCTTCACCAAGGCGGTGGAGCGGGGGGGCGCAGGTGGTGCAGGAGCCGCGCGTCCTGCGCGACGACGACGGCGAGGTGGTGATCGCCGCCATCCGCACGTACGGCGAGACGATCCACTCACTCGTGGAGCGCCGCAACTATCGTGGGCTCTTCCTCCCCGGCTTTCGCTCGTTGCAGCCGCGCTACCAGGGCGAGCAGGTCGGTCTGAAATACGTGGATCACTGCGTCGGCAACGTCGAGTTGGGGAAGATGAACCACTGGGTCGGCTTCTACGCCGACGTGATGGGCTTCCGCAACCTCCTGACGTTCGACGACAAGGACATCTCGACCGAGTACTCGTCGCTGATGTCGAAGGTGATGGCCAACGGGAACGATCGCATCAAGTTCCCGATCAACGAGCCGGCGTCGGGGAAGAAGAAGTCGCAGATCGAGGAGTACCTCGAGTTCTATGTCGGCCCCGGCGTGCAGCACATGGCGCTGGCCACCGACGACATCGTGGCGACGGTGACGGCGCTCCGCGATCGCGGCGTCGAGTTCCTCTCCGTCCCCACGTCGTACTACGACGAACTGCAGGCCCGCGTGGGAAGATCGACGAGCCGGTCGACGTGCTCGCGCAGCTGGGGATCCTCGTCGATCGCGACCCCGACGGCTATCTCCTGCAGATCTTCACCAAGCCCGTGCAGGACCGACCCACCGTGTTCTTCGAGCTCATCGAGCGCCACGGCGCGAAGAGCTTCGGCAAGGGGAACTTCAAGGCCCTCTTCGAATCGATCGAGCGGGAGCAGGCGCTGCGCGGGAACCTCTAGGAAGCTGAGGACGGGAAGACGAGAAGACGGGAAGACGAGTGAAGACCACTGACGCCTCAACCTGATTACCCGGCTCACATCCATGCCGATCTACCACCAGTTAGGCAACATTCCTCGCAAGCGGCACATCGTCTTCCGGCGCCCCGACGGCGGGCTGTACGCCGAGGAACTGATGGGGCACGAGGGGTTCACGGGGACGTCGGCACTCCTGTATCACATCCATCCGCCGACGACGGTGAAGTCGGCGCGCAAGGTGGCGGATGTGCGCCTCGAGGCCGACGAGGAGACGTCGCTCCGGCACCGGCACTTCCTCACGGCGCGGGCCAAGAAGGGCGGGAGCCCGACGCTCGACCGCATCCCGTTACTGTTCAACAGCGACATCGCGATGTACTACGTCGAACCCGACGTCAACGACGCGCACTGCTATCGCAACTCGCAGGCAGACGAGGTGGTGTACGTCGTCGAGGGGACGGGGACGCTGGAGTCGGTGTTTGGCGACCTGCCGTACAAGGCGGGCGACTATGTCGTGCTGCATCGCAACATCACCTTCCGCTGGCGCCTCGACGCCGGTGTGGCGCAGAAGTTCCTGGTGATGGAAAGCCGAGGGCACGTGCGCTTTCCGCGGCGCTACCTCAACGACGTGGGGCAGTTCATCGAGGGGGCCCCGTTCTGCGAGCGCGACATCCGCCGCCCGACGACGTTGCAGCCGCACGACGAGCGCGGCGACTTCCCGATCCTCGTGAAGCAGTACGACGCCCTCAACGAACTGGTCCTCGACCATCATCCGTTCGACGTCGTGGGGTGGGACGGTTACTTCTACCCGTGGGCCTTCAACATCCACGATTTGAGCCGATCGTCGGGCGCATCCACCAGCCGCCCCGGTGCACCAGACGTTCCAGGGCGATGGCTTCGTGATCTGCTCGTTCTGCCCCCGGCCGTACGACTTCGATCCCGAGGCAATCCCCGCCCCGTACAACCATTCGAACGTCGACTCCGACGAAGTGCTGTTCTATGCGTCGAGCGAGTTCATGAGCCGCAAGGGGATCGAGTACGGATCCATCACGCATCACCCGGATGGACTGCCGCACGGTCCGCACCCCGGACGGACCGAGGCATCGATCGGCGCCAAGTACACCAATGAGCTGGCGGTGATGATGGACTCGTTCCGCCCGCCAAGGTGGCAAGGCGGCGATGGCCATCGAGGATCCGAAGTACCACCAGAGCTGGCTGGATCAGCAGCACTCGGCCTTCGCGCCGCCGACCTCGTAGCGACCAGGGGGCCCCGAGAAGGGAAAGACGGGAAGACGAGAGGGGCCGCCCTCATGCGTCTTCCCGTCTTCGTTTGTCCACCGAGCGGTGAGCGCCGACGCTGCGCGCCACCGGGGCGCGCTCGTGGTGCGCGCTACGGTGTCACGTGCGCGAGCGATGCCATGGCGTGCTTCGCGGCGCGTGCGGCGTGTACGCGCAGTTCCGGGACGGCGGTGGCTTCCCAGTAGGCGCCCTTGAGGAGCGGGCCGGCGAGCCAGAGATGCGGGTTCGGCGTGCCGTCGGCGCGCCGCGGTCGACCGTCCGGTGCAACGTCGAGGCCCAGGCCCGACGCGTCGGACCGTACCGTTCCGCGCGCGAGCAGGGCGTCGAGCAGCGGCTCGCCGACTGCGCGCACGTCGCCTCGGCCCCGTGCAGTTGATGACCATCGCCACGCGCAGCGTCTCGGCCGAGTCGGTACCGCGGCGCCGGATCGCCACCCGTCGCGCCCGCGGCGGCGGGGGCGAAGCGCGCGCCGCCGACAGCCGCAATCCGCCGGACGCGCGCAACGCCTCGAACACCTGGTGCAGCTCGGGGCGACACGGTGGCGATGGACGTCCCAGTACGGGCGCGTGGCGCAGAAGCGACGGCGCTCCTCGGAGAGAGCGTCTCCCAGAGACGCGGCGTCACGGGCGCAGCGAAGCGACGACCTCGCGCCAATCGATGCCGTCCGTGGCAATCTGGCGCACGTGGCGGCGAATGGCGCGGAGGTAGGCGACCGCCGTCGGCGCAGGCGATCAACCTCGGGTGGAAGGTGTCCGTACGACGGGGGGGCCCCGTGCGGGCGGTGCGACAGGGGGACAAGGCCGCGACGCGAGATGGCGTGCAGCGGAGCGGTGCGACCGCGCGCGGAGAGCTCGACGGCGACGTCCAGCATCGTGAGCCCCGTCCCGACGAGGGCGACCGGGGCATCGAAGGGGATCGTGTCAGTGCCCTCGCGCCACGGGTCACGCACGTAGCGACCGCTGTAGAACGCCCGCTCCCGGGACCGGGGATTGGCGGGGCGAAGTTCCCCAGCGCGACGATCACCCGGTCGGCGGCGAGCCGCGTGCCGTCCGTGAGGTGCAACTGCACGCCCCCCGCGTCGTCGTGCACCAGGTCGTCCACATCGCCGGTGCGACGCTCCAGCAGGCTCCCACGATGCGCGCCCTCGTTCGCCGCGCGGTGGGGGAGCGACGGTTCATGGACGGCAAGCGAGAGGAGCGGCGCGAGTCGCGCGGAAGTTGCCTGAGCGCGGGCGTCTGCCCGCGACGCACGCGACACGCCACCGTGACATTTGCGGGGAGGACGATGCGGTACGGGGCGCGCTGCGTCCCCTCGTCCGCGCGCTACGCTTTCGCCATTGCCGCCAGCGCGGCCCGCGCCGGCTCCGTCAGGATGAGGGAGCCGGAGGTGGCGGCCCGCTGGTAGAGCAGCGTGTCCCACTCCTCGGTGCCGCGCCAGAAGACGGGCTTCATCTCCTTCACCGCCCCGGGTTGGCCGCGGCGAGCTTCTCCGGCCAGCGCCGACACCAGCGCATCCAGTTCGGCTGGCGTCTCCGCCACGCGGGCATAGAGTCCGGTGCGCTCCGCCCACGCCGCGTCCCGCCAGTCGTAGTCCACCGACATCGCCATAGTGCCCATGCCCGATCTTGTGCTCGATCACCGGCCCGACGACAACGGGCCGATGCCGACGGCCAGCTCGCTCAGGCGAACCGAGGCGCTGCGCACCGCAATGCCGAGTGGGCGGCCGCCGCCAGCCCCACGCCGCCGCCGACGGCCCTTGCCGTGGATGCGCGCGCGATCACGAACTGCGGGCAGCGACGCATCGCGAGGATCACGTGCGCAAAGCCGGAAAGAAGGTCTCCCTGGCGCGTATCGGCGATGCTGCAGTGCGTCGAACGAGGCACCGGCGCAGAACGGTCCGTGCCCCTCGCTGCGCAGCACGATCACCCGCACGTCGGCGCGCGGGGCCAGGGCGTCGAACGTCGCGGCGAGCTCGCGCAGCGTGGCGCCGGGGAGCGAGTTCCCCTTGGGGTGGGCGAAGGTGACGGTCGCGATGCCGTGCGCCACGTTGTGGCTGACGGTGCCGGCATCGAGCGGTGAGGGGGCGGTCATGGCGCGAGGGCGAGGAAGGGGGCGAGCCGAGCATCGGTCGCAGGCGCCGTGGAATCGGCGCGCACACTGCCGGCGGGACGGCGATAAGCTAGTCGCGCTCGACCGGCGGCGACGGCGGTCGCGGGAAGGATCTTGCCGATAGGGACTTTATCGGTCCTAATACGAACGTCGGGCCGGCGCAAGACTTTTGCGCTGGTTGGAGATGCGGAGATACTTGTAGCGTATCGCGGCACGGCCGGGCCGACCTGGGGACCGAGGCCGCGATCGTCCCGCCCCATGCGACACGCCGGAGACTTCGCCCATGACGCAGACCGTGCCCACGCCGACCGACGACGCCGAGCGACTGGCTGCCTTCGAGGCGCGCATCGCCGAAGGGGCGTGATCGAGCCTGAGGATTGATGCCGCCGCGTTATCGGCAGCAGCTCATCCGGATGATGTCGCAGCACGCGCACTCCGAAGGTGGTCGGCACACCCCCGAGGGGAACTGGATCACGCGTGCGCCGTCGCTGCGCCGCAAGATGACGCTCATCGCCAAGGTGCAGGACGAGGGGGGGAATGGGCTGTACATCTACTGCGGCACGGAGACGCCTCGGCATCGACCGCCGCGAGTTGATCGAGCAGCTGCACAACGGGACGGCGAAGTACCTCGTCGATCTTCAACTATCCCACCCCCGTCCTGGGCCGACATCGGGATCATCGGCTGGCTGGTGGACCGGGCGGCGATCGTGAACCAGATGATGTCGCCAAGGCGTCGTACGGGCCGCATGCGCGGGCGATCCGCATCTGCAGGCGAAGAGAATTTCCACAGAGCGCCAGGGCTACGAGATTCGTGCTACGCTGGCGGCGGGGACGCCGGAGCAGAAGGCGATGGTGGAGGACGCGCTCAACCGCTGGTGGCAGGCCCTGATGACGTTCGGGCCGAGCGACAAGGACCTCGCCCAACTTCGGCGGAGCTCCATGAAGCGGGGGTCAAGCGGAAGTCCAACGACGACCTGCGCCAACGCTTCGTGAACCTGAGGATCCCGCAGGCTCAGGCATCGGCCTGACCTTCCTCGACCCCGACATGCGCCATGACGAGCGGACGGGCGATTGGCAGTTCGGCGATCGACTGGAGCGAGTTCGGGCGGTGGTGAAGGAGACGGCCCTGCAACCGCGAACGCCCGAGGCGTCGTCAGGCGCACGATGACGAGGGCGCGTGGAGGGAGGCCGAGGCCTACGCCGCCAAGCAGCGCGACGCAGCGCCGCCCGGTGGCGGCCTAACGACCGGTTCACGACCAGGCACGAGGACAGGGACGACGACGAGCGCGACGATCGGGACGGCCCCCACGGGCCCCGACACGCAGTGGCTGCTGTGGGAAGTGTTCACGCAGGAGGAGGCGGGGTGCGCATCAGCACGCGGGGAGCGCGCATGCGACGGAGCGCCGAGCAGGCGTTGCAGAAGCCGCCCGCGACGCCTGCGCGCGCCGCAATGAGGCGATCTCGATCTGGGCTCGTCCTGAGCGTCGGATCACCGCGTCGACCCCGAGGATGTGGGGCGATTCTTCGACCCGGCCAACGACAAGGCGTACCGGCACCCGCAGTTCTTCAAGAGCCGCCGAGAGGCGCGCGTCTTCCGAACGGCAGAAGACGACCCGACGAGCAGACGACGACGAGGCACGGAACAATGGATCACCAGACGAAGCAGGAACTTTCGAACATCTCCTACGCCCGGGGACGACCGACTGGTCCTCGGGCATCGCGTCTCCGAATGGTGCGGGTACGGGCCGATCCTCGAGGAGTGACATCGCGCTTTCCAACATCGCGCCTGACCTTTGATCGGGCAGGGCGAACCTGTTCTTGCAGCTCGCGGGGCAGGTGGAGAGGGGAAGGGCGCGACCAGGATGCGCTGGCCTACTTCCGCGAGGCGGTCGACTTCCGTAACGCGCTGCTGTGCGAGACGCTGAACGGCGACTCGGCGACACGATCGTGCGCCAGTTCTTCTTCTCGACGCAGGCGCTCTTCGCACCCGAGAAGCCCAGCGCTGCGTGCACACGGAGCTGGCCGATCGCCGCCAACGCGTTCGAAGAAACGCGCTACCACGTGCGCCCACAGCGGCGAGTGGATCATCGTGGGCGACGGCACCAGAGAGAGCGCCACCGCCGGGTGCACCGTGCGCTTCGGACCACGCCGCGCCACACCGCCGAGCCCTTCGTCGGCGACGAGGTGGAGTAGCGCTCTCGCCGCGCAGGACTCGCAGGTCGACCCGGCGTCGGTGCGCGACGCGTGAGTGCACAGGTCCGATGCGGCGAACACCCGCCACGCTTCACCGTCCCCGCCGACGGGCTTAGGCGCGCGGTGGGCGCGTCGGGAAGACACCGAACACCCGGGGGCACCTCCTCGCCGAGATGCAGATCGTGGCGCGCAGCCAACCGGGGCCAAGCGGTAGCCCTCGCCCCTCGCGCGACGAGATCTGGGCGATGCTCGACGAGGTGAAGGGATCCCGAAATCCCGGTCCTGAGCGTCGTCGAGTTGGGGATCGTGCGCGATGTGCGAGAGGACTTGAGCGCGGTGGTCGTCGACACTCACGACCGACCTACTCCGGTTATCCGGCGATGCACGAGATCGAGCAAGCCAGGTGACCGGCGCTGGCCGGGCGCGCGGACTCGCGCGCGTACAGAACATCTTCTCGCCCGCCTGACGACCGATTGATGAGCGAGGAGACGCGCGAGTAGCCGCGGCGCTACGGGATCGCCCCGCCCGGAAAGGCCGAGGAGTCGCCACCGTCCCCCCGATGACTGCGCGGCGTCGCCGGCGTCCCTCTGCGGCTCGCGCGACACCGTGACGGCAGTGACTTTGGCTCGAATGGCGGCGTGCAAGCGCTCCACAGCCGCAACGCCCGCCACCAGCCGTTCGAGCACTTCAAGGCGATCCGATCCGCGGCGCGCCGCCGCCGCCGTCGGCGGCGCGAGCGATCCATGGCGGTGCAATCGAACGACACCTGACGCGTCGTTTCGGCATAGAGGCATCCGGTCGGTACGGCACACCATGTTCGCGACTCCCACCGCGAAAGAGACACTTCCGATGACCGTCCCCGTCCCCGTCCCCAACTCGCCCCCTCGACCTGAACGTGCCAGCTGCTCGTCGCCGACGAACGTCCGCAGGGGACGCCCTGCGCACGAGCACACCACCGGGCGCCTCCGGGCCGCCTTCTTTGCCGTGCATCGTGAGCTTGGCCACGGCTTCTTTGCGGGAGGGCCGTCTACCTGCGGGCGCTCATCCCGGAGCCCCGCGCGCGGCGTGCAGGCCGAACAGGATGCCGTTAGGCGTCTTCTGGAAGGGACGCAAGATCGACGTACGCGGCCGACCTGCTGCCGTGGACGGCAAGGGCGTCGTCGCGGTGCGCGCCAGCGGCGAGCTGCTCGATGCCGATCGCGTTCGCCTCCTCAACCGCATGCGCTGTTCGCAGGCGGAGGTCGGGGATGCTGCTGCACTTCGGGACCAAGCCGGAGTTTCGGCGATACCTGGGGCGCGTGTGTGGTGGAGCAGGGGAGGACGACGGCGCCCCTGGCGCCACACGCGGTGCGATGACGACGTGAGGCGCGGTACGTTGCCTTCGCGGCGAGAGAGAGGCGCGTGACACGGCGCCTACAGCAGCGCGAGAGGCGCGACACGGCGCCTACGCATTCGCGCGAAGCGCGCGACACGTCGCCCTGGCGCACGAGCTGCTCGATGCGATCGGCGATCGTCGTCGCGGAGGGGAGCACGGCGTCGAGCAGGTTCGGATGATACGGCATCGGGACGTCGCCGACTATTGCGGCGCTCGACCGGCAAGTCGAGGAACCAGGAAGGCCTGCGCGAGCACGGTTCGGATTTCCCGCGCCGAAGCCGACGGTCCGCGTGTCCTCATGCACGATGAGGCAGCGTCCCGCCTTGCGCACTGACTCGACACGCGCCTTGTCCCAGGGCGCGATGGGAGCGCAGGTCGATCAGTTGACCGAGGCGTCGGTCATCGCCAGCGCGTCGACGCACCGATGCGCGATCGCCCCCCAGTTGACGGCGGTGACGTCGCCACCCGTGCGCAATCGTCTTGCTGACCCCAGCGGGACGAGCGAAGTCGTCGCCGGGATAACGGCGCTGCCATCGCTGGTCATCAACAGCGAACGATGCTCGAAGAAGATCGTGGGGTTGGGCGAACGCATCGCTGGCGCGCAGGAGCCCCACGGCGTCTGCGGCGTTGGACGGAATCGCCACCTGTTGCCAACTGCGTGCGCCCACACCACTTCGGCGCTCAGCGAATGCCACGGATCGCCGCAACGTCCTTGCCGAAGCCACCCGGCATCCGGGCACGACGATGGGGGCGCAGAATCATGGCGGTGCGCCACCGCATCGTCCCGGTGTTATTGAGCTTCGCTCCGTTGCCGGATC